>DASVNC010000152.1:0-6486 GCA_036384055.1 Parvibaculum sp. | reverse complement strand
GATGCAGCCGGCGACGCCCGACAGCAGCTCGATGGCGCGGAGATCGATCAGGCCGGACAGCGCGACGATGCCGACCGAGACGAGCGTGACGGCGCCGATAACGACCGCTTGCGCCGCGTGGACGCGGGCCCAGCCGGCAATCTGGAAAACGTAAGGCGCGCCATAGACGCCGCCGGCGAAGAAGACGAAGCGCAGCGCCGCTTCATCGGGCACCGTCCAGCCGGTGTCGATGCGGGCGAAATAGAAGATCAGCGCGACGCCGAGGACGAGCGCCTTCGGTACGTTGCGCGTCAGGCGCATAATCATGAAAAAGAGCGGCAGGGCGTAGATGAACCAGAGCACGCCGAAGGGCTCGATGGGCGAGAGCAGCAGGTCTTTCCAGGCGACGACGTGGTTGCCTTCGCCCGGCAGCGCGACCTTGATGCCGATCTGGATCGCCGACCAGAGAAAATAGAAGTAGGCGAAGTGGACGAGCTTCTTGTCGAGGAATTCGCGCAAGGGCCGCTTCAGCGCGCTGGCGGCAAAGAGGCCGGCGACGACAAAGAAAAGCGGCATGCGGTAAGGCAGCGAGAGCGTCGAGATCAGGCCGAAGATGAACGGCATGTGGCCGGTCGAGGCGGCGACGCCGTAAGCGGTGTGGCGGGCGACAACGAGGATGATCGACAGACCCTTGTCCGTATCGATCCAATCCACGCGCGATTGGGGCACACGCGATCTGGTTAACGTCCCGGTATCGGCCATAGGGGGGCTCTCTGGCTCAGAATGGTGCGGGAAACGTCCCAAAGAGGCCGCATCCCGCTTGTTCGAGAGATGCCGAGCAGTTTTCGGGCCAAGCCCGAGTTTCAGGCGGCGAGCGGCGCCGTGGCGGGCCTTTGCCGCGGCTTCAGCCGGAAGGCTTGCGGGCGGGTGAAGAGGAAGGCAAGCGGCGTGCCCTCGGTCAGGCGGAAGGCCAGCAGCGGCATGCCGACGGCCATAGCCAAGGCGATCAGCGTGACGAGGTCGCCGTTTTCAAGGCCGAGCCGGATGAGCGCGATGCGCGTCGCCGCCATCGGCAGGAAGAAGGCGAGGAACACATAGAGCGAGCGCGAGCCGATATAGGCAAGCGGCTTTGCCCATCCGCGCGACGCCAGAACGGCGACGATCATGATCGTGCCGGCGGCGCCCATGAAGCCGATCGCGAGTTCGACCGCGCGCAGGTCGGCAAGGCCGGTGAAGACCGCAACGCCGACGCCGGCAAGGAGACCGATACCGGCGGCAATGCCCCGGCGCGCATCGGCGATGGCCCAGCTTGCAAGGCGGAAAACATAAGGCGCTGCATAGACGCCCGAGACGAAAAAGACGAAGCGGTGCGCGAACTCATCCGGCATCGTCCAGCCGGTGTCGAGCCTTGTGAAATAGAGCGCCAGCGCCACGCCCAGCATGACGGACTTCGGCAGATCGCGCGCCATGCGCATCAGCACAAAGAAGACGGCAAGCGCGTAGATGAACCAGAGAAGGCCGAAGGGTTCGAGCGGAATGAGCGCGAGGTCTTTCCAGCTCACCGCCCATGCGCCTTCATGCGGCAGCAGCACCTTGATGCCGACCTGGATCACCGACCAGAGCAGATAAAAGTAGGCGAAATGCAGAATCTTCTTGTCGATGAAGTCGCGGCTGTCGCCGCGGAGCGCCTTGTCGGCGAAGAGACCGGCGACGAGGAAGAAGAGCGGCATGCGGAAGGGGATCGTGAATTCGCAGAGAAGGTTGAAGAGGTAAGGCGTCGAGTGCAGCGCCACGGCGTCGCCATAGGTCGTATGTTTCATCACGACCAGCGTGATCGTCAGACCTTTGACGGCATCTATCCAGTTCACGCGCTGCTTTGCGGCGGCCATTTACCAAACCTCGAACGGACGGGCGTTCGCGTCCCGCGATGAGACGCAATTCGGCCGTCGACAGAGACAGAGCAGGAAGCGGGCCAGAGCCGGTCGCTAGATGCCGGCCAATCGCCGGACATCGGCGGCGGTCAGCCCCTGCGCGCGCAGTTCGCGGAGCCCCATATCGCTCGCGCTTTTGGACAGGCGGCGGCCGGTCTCGTCGCGGACGAGCGCATGGTGGCGATAGCGCGGCGCGGGCAGGCCGAGCAGCAGTTGCAGCACGCGATGGACATAGGTTGCGGGGAAGAGATCCTGTCCGCGCGTCACCGTCGTCACCTTCTGGATCGCATCGTCCACGGTGACGGCGAGGTGATAGCTCGTGGGTACGTCTTTCCGCGCGATGACGACATCGCCGAAGCGCATCGGGTCGATGACGAGCTTGCCGCTTTCTCCGCGCGGGCCCTGGCCGGTTTCCTCGAACGTAACGGGGCCGCCGTTCAGCTCTTCGGCGCGGGCCAGCGCCTTCTCCATGTCGAGCCGCCAGGCATAGGACCGGCCTTCCCACATCAGGCGGTTGAGTTCGGCTTTCGGAATGTCCTTGTAGAGGCCTGGATAAAGCGGCGCGCCGTCGGGATCGACCGGCCAGCGGGCGAGGCCGACGCCGGAGGCTTCGATGGCGTCGGTGATTTCTTTCCGCGTTGCAAAGCAGGGATAGACGAGGCCCATGTCGCGGAGGCGTTTCAGCGCGTGCTCATAGTCGGCGAAATGCTCCGACTGGCGGCGCACCGGCTGCTCCCAATCGAGGCCGAGCCAGGCGAGGTCTTCATAGATGCCCTGTTCGTATTCGGGGCGGCAGCGGCCGATGTCGATGTCCTCGATGCGCAGCAGAAAGCGGCCGCCGCGTTCCTTCGCCGTTTCGAAGGCAAAAAGCGCGGAATAGGCATGGCCCAGATGCAGCCAGCCGTTGGGGCTCGGCGCGAAGCGGATCACTTCGCGTCTCTCATCCTGCATTGAAAGCCTCGTGGACCGGCCTAAACTCGCCAGCAGTTTATAACGCAGGAGACAGAGCGCATGGCGAAGATTTCAGGGCCGTCGGTCCCGGCGGCGAGCGGCACCGCGCGGCAGCTCGTCATCCTGTGCCACGGCTATGGCGCCGACGGCAACGACCTGATCGGCCTTGCGCCCTATTGGCAGAAGCTGCTGCCGGATGCCGCCTTCGTCTCGCCCCATGCGCCGCAGCGTTGCGATGCCGGTTTCGGCTATCAGTGGTTTCCGATTTCCAGGCTCGATCCGGCCGAGCTGATGCGCGGGGTCGAAAGCGCGGCGCCCATCCTCAATGAATTCATCGACGAGCAGCTGGCGCTTCACGGGCTCGACGAATCGCGGCTGGCGCTGGTCGGCTTCAGCCAGGGCACGATCATGTCGCTGCATGTCGGCTTGCGCCGGGCCAAGGCCCCGGCGGCGATCATCGGCTATTCGGGCGCGATGGCGGGGCCGGACCGGCTGAAGGCCGAGATCAAGGTCCGCCCCCCGGTTCTCATGGTGCATGGCGATGCCGACGAAGTGCTGCCCGTGTCGCGCATGCACGAGGCCGTCAGGGCGCTGGCCGAGGCTGACGTAGCGGTTCAATGGCATGTCAGCCCCGGCGTCGGCCACGGCATCGATCCTGAGGGGCTGGAGATCGGCGGCCGGTTCCTCCGCGACGCCTTTGCGGGCGTCCTTGCCGCTGCGGCAGGGGCCTGACCGCGCTCGCACCCCATACACTCCAAAGCCAAGTGGCTTCACAAAGCCGTTGCACCAGATATAGTAATCTATGCGGTGGATTGGTGAGGGCGGCGATGGCAAGACGCACCTCTTCAGGAGGACAAGGTGCACGGATCGTTTGCGAATCCGGAAAGCTGTCCGGCGCTGGTGCTGAACGCGGATTACAGGCCGCTCAGCTATTACCCCCTCTCGCTCTGGTCCTGGCAGGACGCCATCAAGGCCGTGTTCCTCGACCGGGTGAATATCGTTTCGAGTTATGAGACTTTTGTGCGCTCGCCGAGCTTCGAGATGAAGCTGCCGAGCGTCGTCTCGCTCAAATCCTATGTGAAGCCCGCGCGGTTTCCCGCCTTCACGCGATTCAATCTTTTCCTGCGCGACCGCTTCGCCTGCCAGTATTGCGGCGAGCGCCACGATCTCACTTTCGATCATGTGATCCCGCGCTCGCGCGGCGGGCAGACGACATGGAGCAACGTCGTGACCGCATGCGCGCCCTGCAACCTGAAGAAGGGCGGCAAGATGCCGGATCAGGCGGCGATGCATCCGCTGCAAAAGCCCTATCGTCCGAGCGTCGGCGACCTGCACAAGAACGGCCGGCTGTTCCCGCCGAACTATCTGCATGAAAGCTGGCAGGATTATCTCTACTGGGACAGCGAACTCGAGCCGTGAGGTTCAGGCTTTTTCCGACAGCTTGATCGCGATCCGGCAGGCGGCCTTGATCGCGCCGGAGAGCAGCGGATAGGCGGGCGCTTCCTTCGCGCCTTTCTCGACCGCCTCGTCGCGGTGCTGCACTTCTTCCAGGCGGAACTTCTCGATCGTGTCGCGCAGTTCATGCTCGCCCATCCGGTCGAGCTTCTTCACTTGCGCGGCGTAATGTTCGTCGATGACGTTCTCGACCGCTTCGGTGCAGGCATGCGCGGCCTTTTCGCCGAGCAGCGCGGTGGCCGCGCCGAGCGCGAAACCGGCGACATGCCAGACGGGGTTGAAGGCAGTGGGGCGCACGCGGCGCTCGTTGACGATGTCGTTGAAGCGGGCGAGATGAACTTCCTCGTCCTTCGCCATGCGGGCGAGCGCCGCCGCCGTCTCCTGCTTCTGCGGAAGATATTTGAAGACGGCGAGCTGGCCTTCGTAAATGCGCACCGCGCCATATTCGCCGGCGTGATCGACGCGGATCATTTCCTCGATGGCGTCCTCATGGGCGCGGCCCGGCTGGCCGGCCGCGGGCGAGGCGTCCGGTTTTTTCTCAGCCGCCATCATTCCTCTCCATGCGCTTCGTGAAAGAAGCGGATCAGGGGCTGGGCGGAGAGGATGAACAGCGCCAGAGAGATCAGGAAATTGAAACCGGCGAGCGAAACGCCGAAGAGCGTCCAGGCGGCGCTGTCGCATTGAGGCAGGTGCTTGCCGGTCTGCAATTCCGTTTGCAAGGCTTCGAGGGAATTGGCGACGAGGCCGCCGCCGGTGCAACTCGACGGCCCCGGCCACCATTTATATTCGACGCCTGTGTGATAGCCCGAGAGAACCGCGCCGATGGCGAAGGCGAGCGCGCAGAGGCCGATGAAGATGACCGGCAGAAAGCCCAGATTGGCTTCACGTGCGAGGACGCCCGCGACCAGCGCCGCGCCGATGGCGAAGACGTAGGGAATGCGTTCCTGCAGGCAGAGGTGGCAAGGGGCATAGCCCAGCACATACTGAAAGAAGTAGGCGCCGCCCAGCGTCGCGACGCTGGCGCCAAGAACGATCCAGGGAATGTAGGCGGTCGGGATCCGGTTCAGCATGGGCGGCATTCAAGCATGGGGCGGGCGCCCGTGCGAGCGGCTTGTCGCCGCAGGATCAGACGACGTAGCGGGCAACGACGAAGCCCGCGACGATGAGCGCGCCGAAAGCCGCCGCCATCAGGCCGAGATTGTCCTCGATGAAGAGTTTCACCGGGTCGCCGAAGCGGTTGAGAATGCCGGCGACGATGAAGAAGCGCGCGCCGCGGGTGATCAGCGACAGGATGGCGAACCAGAAGATATTGTAGCCGGCAAAGCCGGACGCGATGGTCACGATCTTGAACGGGATCGGCGTCAGGCCCTTGATCAGGATGATCCAGGCGCCGTATTCGGCATAAAGCCTGCGGAATTCCTCGACGCCGTTTTCGTAGCCGTAAAGGCCGATCAGCCAATGGCCGAGCGAGTCGTAGAGAAGCGCGCCAATGGCATAGCCGAGGAAGGCGCCCAGAACCGACGAGAGGGTGCAGACGCCGGCATAGAACCAGGCCTTGTCGGGCCGCGCCACCGTCATTGGCACCAGCATCACGTCGGGGGGCACCGGAAAGAAGGAACTTTCGGCAAAAGAAACGGCGGCCAGCGCCCAATGGGCGTGGCGGTGCGACGAGAGCCTGATTGTCCAGTCGTAGAGGCGGCGGAGCATGGCGGTTCCCTGCGGGGCCGCGCCCGGTGCGGAGCGCCTCAAGGGTGTATCAGGGGGCGGGCGGGGGTGTCCACGGGCGGCGGCGCCCCGCCCGCAAGGGTCACGCTTCGCCGATTGACCGTGGCCCAAGCCTGACTATCATGCGGGCCTTCGCGCAGGGGCCCCTGTGGTGGAATGGTAGACGCGGCAGACTCAAAATCTGTTGCCCGCAAGGGCGTGCTGGTTCAAGTCCGGCCAGGGGCACCAAAACTCTCAAATACTTAGTGGGTCTTGCCAGTCTGTTGCTTAGGGCGAAATATCGTCCAGGTCAGCAATAGGTAAGCAGGCGGCCATGCTCTCGGACGACGATCTAGCTCCCTACGCGCATGAGCTTTGGAAGCAGGGTATCAGCCTCAAAGCGGCTTTTGATCGCTTGAAGCCGCGCACGAGTCGGGCGAAGCGGGTCGCGGCACAGCCGACATAT
>DASVNC010000151.1:0-7286 GCA_036384055.1 Parvibaculum sp. | reverse complement strand
CGCACCTTTATGTTTTCGGGCGGCAGCACCGAGACGACCGGCTGGCCGGGCGCTGCATATTCGCCGACGCGGAAATAGACGTTATCGACCGTGCCGCCCTTCGCGGCGCGGCCTTCACGGCGGGTGAGACGCCAGTCTGCTTGCGCGAGGGCGGCTTGCGAGGCCTGCACCGCGGCGGTTGCGGCGTCGCGCGCCGCGCGGGCGGCATCGAGGTCGGATTTGGAACTGTTGCCGCGCGCGACGAGAGCCTGTACGCGGTCGAAATCGAAGCCCGTCTTGACGAGCGTTGCGTTGGCGCTGGCTAGGTTTGCGACCGCCTGCTGGTGCGCCGCGACTTCCGATGTCTGATCGAGCTGGAAGAGAAGCGCGCCGTCGGCGACGCGGTCGCCGCGTTTCACCGGAATGGCGTCGATAGTGCCGCCGTCGATGGGCGCGGCGCGCACATATTCGCCTTCGGCATAGCCCTGATAGACGCCGCTTTCCGGCTTGTCGCAGGCGGCCAGAAGGAGCACAGCCCCGCATACGGACAGGAGGGAGTGGAGACGCATCATCTGGATTTTGTCTCCTTGTTCGCGGCGAGGCCGTGCAAGATGAAGTCGAGGTGACTTGGCAGGAAGCGTTCCGGATCGAGTTCGGGTGTCATGCCGAAGACCTCCTGAGCCAGCGCGTTCATGATCACCGGCAGAATGACGCTCTGTCCGGTCGCGATCGGGTCGCAGGGGCGGAACTCGCCGCTGGCGATGCCGCGCTCGATGATGCGGGCGATGTTGCGCAGCCCGCGCAGGGCCATTTCGTCGCGATAGAGGGCGGCTATGTCGGGAAAGTTGCCGGCTTCCGACAGCACCAGCTTGATGACCGCGCGCATGTCGGGTGAAGCGGAAATGGCGCGGGCGCGCTCGTAGAGGCCGTGGATCAAGGCCGTGGCCGGGCCGTCGAAATTTTCGATCAGCGTTTCGATGGCGTCGAGCCGGGGGCTGGCGATCTCGTGGATCAGCGCCTTGAAAAGATCCTGCTTGCTGTCGAAGTAGAGATAGATCGTCGCCTTGCTGACGCCGGCGGCCTCGGCGACGTCTTCCAGACGGGTCGCCGAAAAGCCCCGTTCCGAAAACAGCTTCAGCGCCGCGGCGAGGATCTCCGCGGGGCGCGCCTGCTTGCGGCGCTGGTGCTTCGGCTGGCGGGCAGGCTGCATGGCCATCTCTTAATAACTGACCAGTCAGTTATTATCGTAATGCGCGCCATCGGGCAACAACGATTTTGGAAATCGCAGCTACAAACTTATGACTTCTGGCCCTCCTCTCGAACTTCAACCGATCCGAAGGGGAGATGAAAACGCAGACCCGCAAACCCGGGCGCGACGGCCGAGGCGATGTTCGATGCGACGTCGGCGTTCCATCATCGGCAGCGGGTGATGGAGATGGCGGTCGATGCGCGGCTGGAGAAGGTCATCGCCTTGCTGACGGGCGGTCTCGCAAGGCGGCCTCGAGACGGGCAGAGGTTCAAGTCTTCGGCGCGTCGTCCGGGGCATTGTCGTTGCCGCCGGCGTGCGTTTCGGGCGCGGCGGCCGGCTTCTCGCGACGGTTACCCTCATGTTCACGCGTTTGACGATCGCGGTCGAGGCGGCTGATTTTTTTGTCGGCTCCGCTCCGGCCGAATTTCACCCGGTTTGCCGCAGACTGGGCGTCTTTCCCGATCTTGTCGCGGCGTTTCTTGTCGTCGCGCGATATTTTCCGAAATCGGGCGAAATTCACTATATTTTCGTCGTCTGAAACCATAATTTGCCCGCAAATCGGCGGCAGCCTGCCACGAGGTGCTCGCCTGGATGCTCTTTGGCCAGCTTAGGCGAAAGGCGGACAATAAGAAACCGCCGGCGAAGGGACTGCTTTCGTGGCGGCTCAACCCCTGTGCCTGAGGGTCGGAGACGGGTTTGAATTCGGTTCTTTCCACCATCGCAGGCCTCATCGCGCTGTTGCTGATCGCGGCGCTCGTCGGCCCGACTTTTGTTGACTGGAACAGTTTCCGCAGCGAGATCGAAGCGCAGGGCCAGAAGCTCACGGGCCGTGAACTGACGATCGGCGGCGACATCAGTTTCGTCATCCTTCCCGCGCCGCATCTGACCTTGAACGATGTTTCGCTGGCGAATGCGCCCGGCAGCGAAAATGCCGACTTCGCGCGTTTCGGCCAGGTTGATGCCGAAGTGGCGCTGGCGCCGCTGATCCGCGGCGAAATCAGCGTCACCAGCGTGAAAGTGACGCGTCCGCAACTTCATCTCGAAGTCGCGGCGAACGGCCACAACAACTGGCGCGACCTGCTGACCGGCGGAAAGATTTCCGAAGACGGCATGTTCGGTCTGGGTTCGGTCAGTCTGGAAAAGGCGAGTTTCGAAGAAGGCATCCTGACCTTCAGCGATCATCGGAGCGGGCGGAGCTGGCGCGTCGAACATATCAACGGCGATGTGGAGGCGACCTCGCTGCTCGGACCGATGCGGGCGGCGCTCGACTTCAATGCCGAAAATGTGCCGCTGTCGATGCGTCTGGCGCTCGGCAGTTATAGCGGCGGCAAGGCCTTTCCGATCACCGCCGAGCTGCAGGCGAAAGCAACGCAATCGAAGCTGCTTTTCTCCGGCGTCTCCACCGGCTTTTCGTCGGACGCCCGCATTGACGGCACGGCGAGCCTCGAATTCGGCAGCACCAAGGTTGCGGACGGCGAGAAGGCGCGGCCGCCGCTGCGGGTCGAAGCTGGCGTGGTTCTCAGCGGTGAGAATGCGACGTTCCGCAATCTCGTCGTTGCGATGGCGGGCACGACACTCAAGGGCGATGCCGAGACGAACTGGCAGAACCGCCCGACGACCTCGATCCATCTGAAGGGTGAGGCGCTGACGCTCGATCCGTTGGCCGACCGCCTGCGCGATGTCGTTTCGGGCGGCAAGGTGCCGCTCGGCGCGCTGGCGAACCTGCCGCTGCCCGGATGGATGGACGCCGACGCCGATGTGTCGATCGACGGGCTCCTCATTCACGACGTTCTCGTCAAGGACGCCGTGCTGGCGCTGGCGCTGAAGGACGGCACGCTCACCGTCGCGCGGGCGCACGGCGACATTGCAGGCGGCACCAAGGTCAAGATGAGCGGTTCGCTCGCGCGCAATGAAGGCGCGCCGCGTTTTGACGGCAAGATTGCGGCGGCCAGCGACAATCTGGTCGCATTGTCGAACTGGCTGACGGCGCTCAGGGCCGAGCCTGGACAGAGCGCGACGCCCACGACCGGCGACGCGAAGCCCAAACCGGCTGCGACAAGAGTGCCGGCGCGGCCATTTGCCGTGTCGTCCAAATTCAGCCTGACGCCGGATCGCCTGGATTTCACCGATCTCAGCGCCGCCTATGCCGCCACCGCCGAACCGGCGGACCTCAAAGGCAGCATCTCCTTCACCTCGGCGAACAAGCGGCCGCTGATCAGCGCCGCGCTGCAGGCGAAGTCTTTCGACCTCGATCCCCTGATGGCGCTTTGGCCCAGCGACGCGCCGAAGCCGTTGACGCTGCTCGACACCTACGACGTCGATGTGACGGCGACGGCCGACAGGCTCAGGATCGACGGGACGGATATCGCCGGCCTCGATCTCTCCGGCGCCGTGACCGAAAAGGTGCTCGATCTCCGGCATTTCAATGCATCGAGTTTCGCGGGCGCCAAGATGGGCTTCGCGGGTATGCTTGACGGCGTGACGGCGGGCGACATCGACGCGCTGCATGGGAATATCAGCGGCACGCTTACCGCCGCGAATACGGCAGGACTGCAAAACCTTCTGGGCGTCGATGAGCCCGGCATCGACGGCCCGGCCGATCTCTCGATCGCCTTCGTTTCGGGCGAAGCCGACGACAGCAAGGCGCGGCTCGACACGCTGACCGTCAAGGGGACGCTGGGCGAAAGCCGCGTCGATGCCGTGTTGAAGCGAGGCCACGGGCCGGACGGCAGCGCGGGACGCGTCGATGTGGTGGCGAATGCGACCAGCAATGACGGGCGCGCGCTTCTCACGCAGCTTGGGCTGACGCCGACACTCGATTTTGCGGGGGCGGGCACCGTCTCGCTGCAACTCGGCGGGCCGGTGGGCAAGCCCTACGACGCGGCGCTGCGCGTCAATGTCGGCGACGCCACGCTCAACGCCAAGGGTCGGGTCACCGATCCGCTCGGCGCGGCGGAATTTGCGGGGCATGTCGATCTCACCTCGTCCGGTCTCGCGCCGGCGCTCGCCGCTACGGGCGCGACGCCGCGGGTCGCCGATTTTGCGCTGGCGCAAGCGGGCGGGCCGAGCTTCGTCTTCGCCGCCGATGTGAAATCGGATCCGGCTTCGATTGCGCTCAGCGGCATGGAGGCGGTGGCAGGGCGTTTCCATCTGACGGGCGACGCGACCTATACGCGCGCGACGGGCGACAAACTTCCGCAGATTGCCGGCAAGCTCGACGCCAATGAGCTCGACCTGACGCCGCTTTTTGCAACGGAGAAGGGCGCGGGCGACACGATCTGGCCGACATCGGCGCTCGACTGGTCGCCGCTCGGTCTTTTTGAAGGCAATCTCGATCTCAAGCTCGGCGCGGTGACGCTCGGCACGATGCGGCTCGATCAGTCGAACATGCACATCGCGCTGGCGAGCGGCGTTTTGTCGGTGACGCCTTTCGCCGGGCAGTTCGCCGACGGCAAGGCGACGCTCGGCCTTCGCGTCGAAGGCGGCAAGGCGGGCGAACCCGGCATCGGCCTGACCTTCACCGCGGAAGACGCCGACCTCGCCAAGGCGAGCGCGCTTGCCTTCGGCGATCCGTCGATGACGGGGCGCGGCACGATCAATCTGCAGATCGAGGGACAGGGGCGCAGCTGGCTCGGCCTTGCATCGTCCGCAGCCGGGACGGGTTCGCTGAAAACGCAGGGCGCAGCTTTCGCGCCGCTCGATCTTGCGGGATTTTCCGCCGGGCTGAAAACGCTGAAGACGCTCGACGATTTTCCCGCGCTTCAGAACAAGGTTCTGCTGGCCGGATCGACGCCGGTCAGCGGGCTGGACAGCGACTTTGCGATCAAGGACGGCGTGGTGAAATTCAACCGCGACGCTCTCGACCTCAAGGACGGCACGGGCAAGCTCACGGCGATGTTCGATCTGTCGCGGCTGGCGGTCGACAGCGAGCTTGAGGTTTCGCTCGAAGACCCGAAAGACGCGCCGTCCTTTTCGGTTTCCGCCGCCGGGCGCATCGGCCATATCGAGCAGCGCAGCGACACGCTGGCGTTGCAGCAATATATGTCGAAGCAGATCATCAAGCAGAGCGCCGTGGCGGCGGGGCTCGACTTCATTCCGAAACAGCTGAAGAGCCTGATCGGCCTCACGGACGACGAGAAAGCAAAGGGGCCGGCCATTGCCGGTATTCCGCTGCCGCTGGCGCGGCCCGAACCCGGCAAGGCATCGCTGCAGTAGGCGCTCGCGATCAGGCCGGGCAGGCGGCGCTTTTGTTCCTGAAATGCGCCAGCACATAGACGCGCACCGCGCCCGAGAGATTGCCGTCGCTGTCGCGCGCTTCGTCGATGCGGCGCACCAGCTCGTTCACCGACACATCCTGCGAGCAGGCGATTTCCTTCAGCGCGTCCCAGAAGGGCCGTTCGAGCGAGATCGACGTCCGGTGGCCGGCAATGCTGACGGAGCGTTTGATCTCGGCTGGCATGTTACTCCGGCGCGATCATCTTTTCGGGGCGGACGACGGCGTCGAATTCCTCGTTGGTGACGTAGCCGCCGCCGACGGCTTCGTCGCGGAGCGTCGTACCGTTCTTGTGCGCGGTCTTGGCGATCTTGGCGGCGTTGTCGTAGCCGATCTTCGGCGCGAGCGCGGTCACGAGCATCAGCGAGCGTTCGAGCGCCGCCTTGATGTTGTCGGTGCGCGGTTCGATGCCGACGACGCAATTGTCGGTGAAGCTGACCGCTGCGTCGGCCATCAGGCGGACCGACTGCAGGAAATTATAAGCCATGACCGGGTTGTAGACGTTGAGTTCGAAGTGGCCCTGCGAGCCCGCGAAGGTCAGCGCGGCGTTGTTGCCGAAAATCTGCACGCAGACCTGGGTCATCGCCTCGCACTGGGTCGGGTTGACCTTGCCCGGCATGATCGAGGAGCCCGGCTCGTTTTCCGGCAGCGACAATTCGCCGAGACCCGAGCGCGGGCCCGAGCCCAGCAGGCGGATGTCGTTGGCGATCTTGAAGAGCGAGGCGGCGACGGTGTTGATCGCTCCGTGGCTGAAGACCATCGCGTCATGGGCGGCCAGCGCCTCGAACTTGTTCGGCGCGGTGGTGAAGGGAAGGCCGGTGATGGCGGCGATGCGTTCGGCCACTTTTTCGGCAAAGCCGATCGGCGCGTTGAGGCCGGTGCCGACGGCGGTGCCGCCCTGCGCAAGCTGCATCAGCGCCGGCAGCGACTGCTCGATGCGCGCAATGCCGTTCTCGACCTGCTGCGTATAGCCCGAAAATTCCTGGCCAAGCGTCAGCGGCGTTGCGTCCTGCGTGTGAGTGCGGCCGATCTTGATGATCGACTTCCAGGCCTGCGACTTGTCGTTGAGCGCATTGCGCAGTTTCTGGAGGGCGGGGATCAGGCGGTGAACAATTTCTTCCGCGCAGGCGATGTGCATGGCCGTCGGATAGGTGTCGTTCGACGACTGGCTCATGTTGACGTGATCGTTGGGATGAACGGGCTTCTTGGAGCCCATCTCGCCGCCGAGCATTTCGATGGCGCGGTTCGAAATCACCTCGTTGGCATTCATGTTCGATTGGGTGCCGGAGCCCGTCTGCCAGACGGCGAGGGGGAAATGCGCGTCGAGCTTGCCCTCGATCACTTCCTGCGCCGCCTTGACGATGGTCTCGCCGATTTTCGGATCGAGACGGCCGAGGCCCATATTGGTTTCGGCGGCGGCCCGCTTGACGATGCCCAGCGCCCGGACGACGGGAAGCGGCTGTTTCTCCCAGCCGATCTTGAAATTGCCGAGACTACGCTCAGCCTGCGCACCCCAATATTTGTCGGATGCCACTTCGATCGGGCCGAATGTGTCGGTTTCCGTACGGGTCTTCGTCATCTCAGGCGCTCCTCGAAGGCATTTCGGTTGGGCGCTGATTTAGCACGGGGCGGGGGCCGGGAGAAATAACCTATTTCTTGCGGAACGCATCGAGGCTGACGACCGCGGCGTCGCCTGTGGGAGCGGGTTTCTCGTCCTTCGCGGGCTCGGCCCTGGGCACCTCGGCGGGCGCGCCTTCCGGCTTCTTCACCTCGAATTGCAAGCCG
>DASVNC010000150.1:0-10071 GCA_036384055.1 Parvibaculum sp. | reverse complement strand
AGCCCTGAGGCTCGCGGTCCCCGCGCCCGTTAACTGTTGTCACGGGAAACGGTCGCAATAACCCCCATGCGGGGTCGAATCCGTCATAATCTTGCCGCGGGCCCGGCCTGAGTATGGGCCGAGTTTCCGCGTCCTTTGCCGTGGCCCCCCTGGGGCTTTGGTATTATAAGGACGCCCGCGCGCCGTTTTCGGTTCAGGATCAAGGCCATGAGCGAAGAATTTCACCGTATAAAACGTCTGCCACCCTATGTTTTCGAGAGCGTCAACAAGCTCAAGGCCAAGGCGCGCGCCGCGGGCAAGGACATCATCGATTTCGGCATGGGCAATCCCGACATGCCGACGCCGCCGCATATCGTGGAAAAACTTGTCGAGGCGGTGCGCGACCCGAAGACGCACCGCTACTCCGCGTCGCGCGGCATTCCAGGGCTGCGCAGGGCGCAGGCTGCCTATTACGAGCGGCGCTTCGGCGTGAAGCTCAATCCGGAAACGGAAGTCATCGCGACGCTCGGTTCCAAGGAAGGGCTCGCCAATCTGGCGCAGGCGATCACGGCGCCGGGCGATGTGATCCTGTGTCCGAACCCGAGCTATCCGATCCATGCGTTCGGTTTCATCATTTCGGGTGCGGTCATCCGCTCCGTGCCGTTCGAGAGCCCGGAAGGCTTCTTCGACATGCTGGAGCGTGGGGTGCGCCATAGCGTGCCGAAGCCCACGGCGCTCGTCGTCAGCTATCCGTCCAATCCGACGGCGCAAGTCGCCGATCTGGATTTTTACCGCGAGGTCGTCGCCTTCGCGGCGAAGCACGACATCTTCGTGATCTCCGATCTTGCTTATGCCGAGATTTATTTCGACGGCAATCCGCCGCCGTCGATCCTGCAGGTGCCGGGCGCGCGCGAACGCAGCGTCGAGTTCACCTCCATGTCGAAGACCTACAACATGCCCGGCTGGCGCATGGGTTTCGCTGTCGGCAACGAGCGGCTCATCAATGCGCTCGGCCGCGTGAAATCCTATCTCGACTACGGCGCCTTCACGCCCATTCAGGTGGCGGCGACGGCGGCGCTGAACGGGCCGCAGGATTGCGTCGAGGAAATTCGCCAGACCTACAAGCATCGCCGCGATGTGCTGGTCGACAGCATGGCGCGTTCGGGCTGGGATATTCCGAGCCCGCCCGCCAGCATGTTCGCCTGGTCGCCGATCCCGGAAAAATTCCGGCACATCGGTTCGGTCGGCTTCTCGACGCTGCTGCTCGAGCAGGCGGATGTCGCGGTCGCGCCGGGCATCGGCTTCGGCGAATATGGCGACGGGCATGTGCGCATCGGTCTCGTCGAGAATGAGCAGCGCATCCGGCAGGCGGCGCGCGGCGTGAAGCGCATGATGCAGAACGCCGATCAGGTGCTCGCGGAATACGAAGAACGTGTCGGCATCAAGAGCAACGTCGTGCCTCATCCCAATACGAGGGCGGGCCGCACGTGAGCAAACCACTTCGGATAGGCGTTGCGGGCCTCGGCACTGTCGGGGTCGGCGTCGTCAAGATATTGGCCGAGCGGCGGGAGTTTCTCGCCGCGGCGTCCGGCCGCGCGGTGGAGCTTGCCGCGGTGAGCGCGCGCGACCGGAAGAAGGATCGCGGCATCGACGTTTCGAAAGTGCGCTGGGAGACGGACGCCCGGGCGCTGGCGGCAGCCGACGACATCGACGTCGTGGTAGAACTGATCGGCGGCGCCGAGGGGATCGCACGCGAGCTTGTCGAGACGGCGCTGTCCAACGGCAAGCATGTCGTCACCGCGAACAAGGCGCTGATCGCGCGCCACGGGCTCGCTCTGGCCCGCGTCGCCGAGCAGCGCGGCGTGGCGCTCAACTATGAAGCGGCGGTGGCGGGCGGCATTCCGATCGTCAAGGCGCTGCGCGAGGGCCTCGCCGCGAACGAGATCACCAGCGTCGTCGGCATTCTCAACGGCACCTGCAACTACATCCTGACCGAGATGGAAACGACGGGGCGCGACTTCGGCGATGTGCTGAAGGATGCGCAGGCGCTCGGCTATGCCGAGGCCGATCCGTCCTTCGATGTCGGCGGCATCGACGCGGCACACAAGCTCGCCATTCTGGCGAGCCTCGCCTTCGGCCGCGAGATCGATTTCGAGAGCGTGCATATCGAGGGGATCGAGCGGGTCACCGCGACCGACATCAAGTTCGCCAGGGAGTTCGGCTACAAGATCAAGCTGCTGGCCATCGCAACCAAGACCGAGGCCGGGATCGAGCAACGCGTGCATCCGGCGCTGGTGCCGGACGGATCGCCGCTGGCGGCGGTCTCCGGCGTGTTCAATGCGGTCGCCGTGCGCGGCGACCGGGTGGGGTTGCTCGTCCTCGAAGGACGGGGCGCAGGCGAGGGGCCGACGGCTTCGGCGGTGCTGTCCGATCTCGTCGACATCGCGCGCGGCCTCGTCATGCCGCCCTTCATCGTGCCGACCAGCCATCTGAAGGCGCTGGACAAGTCGCCGCTCGACCGGCATCGCAGCGCCTATTATCTGCGCTTCAGCGCCATCGACCGCGCGGGCAGCATGGCCGACATCACGCGGGCGCTGGCGCAGGCCTCGGTTTCGATCGAGCGCATCGTGCAGCGTTCCGAGCCGAGGGAAGATGCGAGCGGCCGCAAGCCCGTCGTCTTCGTCACGCATGAAACCGAAGAAGGTTCGATGCGCAAGGCGCTCACACATTTATCCGAACACGAAGAGGTGGCGGGCAAACCGCTCGTGATCCGCATCGAAGACGGCGAATCACGTTAAGCAGATCAACGAAGCTCGATGAGGGAATGATCGATGGCTGGCAAGACTGGTATCAGCAGAATGCTCACGCTCGAGGTGACGCGCGTCACCGAGCGCGCGGCGGTGCTTTCGTCGCTGCTCGCGGGGCGCGGCGATGAAAAGGCGGCGGACCAGGCGGCGGTCGACGCGATGCGGACCGAGCTGAACCGGCTCGACATCGACGGCACCATCGTCATCGGCGAGGGCGAACGCGACGAGGCGCCGATGCTCTTCATCGGCGAGAAGGTCGGCACCGGCAAGGGACCGAAGGTCGACATCGCACTCGATCCGCTGGAAGGCACAACGCTGTGCGCCAAGTCGATGCCGAACGCGCTGGCGGTTCTGGCGATGGCGGAAGGCGGCAGCCTGCTGCATGCGCCCGACACTTACATGGACAAGATTGCCATCGGCGGCGGTTATCCGGCCGGGCTTGTCGATCTCGACGCGAAGCCTGCCGACAACATCAAGGCGCTGGCGAAGGCGAAGAAAGTCGATGTGGCGCAGATCACGGTCTGCATTCTCGACCGTCCGCGCCATGCGGAGCTGATCGCCGCCGTGCGGGCGACCGGCGCGCGCGTGACGCTGATTACCGACGGCGACATTGCGGGCGTCATCAACACGACCGACCCGGTGACGGGCGTCGATATGTATATGGGTGTCGGCGGAGCGCCGGAAGGCGTGCTTGCGGCGGCGGCGCTGCGCTGCATCGGCGGCCAGATGCAGGGCCGGCTGGTCACCTCGAGCGACTCTCAGAAAGCGCGCGCGGCGGTCATGGGCGTGAAAGACTTCAACAAGAAGTTCACAATGGAAGAGATGGCGTCGGGCGATGTGATCTTCGCGGCGACGGGCGTCACCGACGGCTCAATGCTCGAAGGCATCCGTTATATGCGGGGCGGCCTGACCACGCATTCGGTCGTGATGCGCTCCAACACGGGGACCGTGCGCTGGATCAAGGCGTTTCATCCGACGATCGAGAAGTTCAAGTAGAAGGCCCTCACCCCCCACGCCTTCGGCGCGGGTCCTCCCTCTCCCAGAGGGAGAGGGGTTTATAGAGCGCCTTCTTTCTAGCCCTCTCCCTTTGGGAGAGGGTTGGGTGAGGGTCTTTGGAAGGCGCGTGATGCCGGCGACTGCACCTCAACATTTTCTCGGCGTCGAGCGATCGCTGACGGGCCGCGCCTGGGTGAGCCGGCTGGCGGACGACCGGCTGGCACTTGCCATCGCGCAGCGCGAGGGGCTGCCGGAGATCGTCGCGCGGGTTCTCGCCGCGCGCGGCGTCGCGCCGGAAGACTGCGCGGCTTATCTCGCACCCAGCCTCAAGGCGCTGCTTCCCGATCCGTCCTCGCTGATGGACATGGACAAGGCTGCGCGGCGCGTCGCCGACGCGATCATGACGGATGAGAAGGTCGCCGTGTTCGGCGACTATGACGTCGATGGCGCGACGTCGAGCGCGCTGCTGCAAAGGTTCTTCAGGGCGGCGGGAAGCGATCTGCGCATCTATATTCCAGACCGCATCCGCGAAGGCTACGGGCCCAATGCGCCGGCGCTGATGGAACTGCGCGACGAGGGCATCAGGCTCATCATCACCGTCGATTGCGGGACGATGGCGCACAAGGTGCTGGGCGTTGCCGCCGATGCGGGCCTCGAGATCGTCGTCATCGACCACCATCAGGCTGAGCCCGCATTGCCGCCGGCGCTGGCGCTGGTCAATCCGAACCGGCTGGACGACAGCAGCGGGCAAGGGACGCTGGCTGCGGTCGGCGTTGCGTTCCTGCTGCTGGTGGCGGTCAATCGCGCTTTGCGCGACGGCGGCTGGTATCGAACGCATGACGAGCCGGATCTGTTGTCGCTGCTCGATCTCGTCGCGCTCGGGACGGTCTGCGATGTCGTGCCGCTCA
Organism: Parvibaculum sp.; assembly: GCA_036384055.1. Taxonomy (GTDB): domain Bacteria; phylum Pseudomonadota; class Alphaproteobacteria; order Parvibaculales; family Parvibaculaceae; genus Parvibaculum. The sequence continues at coordinate 5,381 of DASVNC010000150.1, read as the reverse complement.
TCGGTCTCAACCGGGCTTTTGTTTCGCAAGGGTTGCGCGTGCTCGGGCGGCGGCAGAATGCCGGCTTGCGGGCGCTTGCCGATGTGGCGCGGCTCGAAGGCGCGCCGGGGGCTTATCACCTGGGATTTCTGCTCGGCCCCCGCGTCAATGCGGGCGGTCGCGTCGGGCGCTCGGATCTTGGCGCGCGTCTACTGACGACCGAGGACGCGGGCGAAGCGGCGGGAATTGCCCGCGAGCTCGATCTCCTCAACAAGGAGCGGCAGGCGATTGAGGCGCAGGTGCTGGAAGAAGCGTTGGCGCAGGTCGACGTGGCCCTGGGCGCGGCGCGGCGGAATGCGCCGCCGCCGCTCATCGTAGCCGCCGGCAAAGGATGGCATCCGGGCGTCATCGGCATTGTCGCGGCGCGCCTCAAGGAGCGCTACGAGCGCCCCGCCGTGGTGGTCGCCTTCGACGGCGGGGGCGAGGGCAAGGGATCGGGGCGCTCCATTCAGGGCGTCGATCTCGGCCGGGCGGTGACGGCGGCGCTTGAAGCGGGTCTGCTCATCAATGGCGGCGGTCATGCAATGGCGGCGGGGATTACAATCCGCGAGGACAAGCTTGAGGGATTTACGGCGTTTGTCGAAGGGCGGATCGCCGAGCAGGTTCTGGCGGCGTCCGAATCGCGCGCGCTCAGGCTGGACGGCGCGCTGACGGCGGCGGGCGCCAACAGAGGGCTGTACGAGCTCCTGGAGCAGGCGGGCCCCTATGGATCGGGCAACCCCGAGCCGCGCTTTGCCGTGCCGTCGCTCCGGGTCGCCTATGCCGACATCGTCGGGAAGGGGCATGTGCGCTGCCAGCTTCAAGGCGAGGACGGCGGAAGGCTCAAGGCCATTGCCTTCCGCGCGGCGGAGACGCCGCTGGGCCGCGCCTTGCTGGACCGGGGGACCGGCCCCTTGCATGTCGCAGGCAGGCTGAAAGCCGACGACTGGCGCGGCCGCAACGGCATTCAGCTGACCATCGAGGATGCCGTTCCGACGCGGGACGCGACGCCCTGAGGCACTTCCCGGCGGGGCCGGAAACGTCCTTGTCAGAGCCGCTTCCGCCCCTTATAAGCCCGGTTCGTGGCCGTTCGCGGCCCGATGCGCGTGCGCCCTTCGTCTATCGGTTAGGACGCCAGATTTTCATTCTGGAAAGAGGGGTTCGACTCCCCTAGGGCGTACCAGCTTTCCTCTCGCCACCCGCTCGCGCGACAGTCTTTGCTCATTCACCAGTTCGGGGAAGGCTTTTCCATGCGCATTGGGCGAGGCAACTTTTCCATTCCGACCGGCGGGCCGGGGCAGGGAATCCGCCAATTTTCGGCGGCGATTGATTGAAATCAAAGAAGTCCATACTCCCAAAGTGGCTAATTGCACCCAAGCCGGAACACCCAGCCGTCCGGCTGCAACGCCGCTTCAAGGGAGATGCATGTGCCGTCCGGAGAATTGAATTATCTCATCATGGTCATCGGCGTATTCGCCGTTTTCGCGTTGGCGCTTGCCTATTACTCGTGGAAAGCCGGCGATTGACCAGTGAATGCAGAGCGGCGTCGGGCTTCGCGGCCCGGCGTCAATTATTGCCGCCCAAGCCCGACATCATCATGAACATGCCGACAGCGGCGACCGCAATGAGCGGGTAGTTCAGCCAGTCGTCGCCAAACGCTTCGGAGACATTCTCGGCGAGGACAAGCAAGACAACTTTAAGAACGCCGGCCAACAGCACGATGCCGATGCCGCGCGTGGCGACCGGCTGGTTTGAGAGGTGTGCCTTGAAGAGAGTGACGTAGAGCAGGCCGCCAAAAAAGCCGACGACCAGAACGATACTGACAACTCCTCCGACAAAGCTCCAGAATGTCATGGCGCAACCCCGGCCCGTTCTCCCCTGGCCGTAGAGCCTACATGGCGGCGACGCCGGCTGCGAGGCCGGGTTCGGGCCGCGCGCATTTTGGGAGCGGATCGCCGACGAGTATGATGGGAACCGTCCCGCCGGGCCTTGCGTCGTCCGTGGCGGCGCTTACCTGTCCTTAGCATTGCCACGCGAATGGAGGAGGGTTTTCCATGATCGACCTGTACTATTGGCCGACGCCGAACGGGAAGAAGGTCACGATCCTGCTGGAAGAGACGGGCCTGCCCTACAAGGTTGTGCCGCTCAACATCGGGCGTGGCGATCAGTTCACGGATGAATTTCTGAAGCTCAATCCGAACCATCGCATGCCGGCCATCATCGACAACGAACCGCTGGGCGGCGGGGAGCCGCTCGGGCTGTTCGAATCCGGCGCGATCATGATGTATCTCGCCGAAAAAGCCGGAAAGTTCTGGCCGCAGACGCCACGCCGGAAATATGAAGTTGCGCAGTGGGTGATCTGGCAGATGGCGAACCAGGGGCCGAAGCTCGGCGAGGCGGGTCATTTCCGCCGTCTCGGCGACACGCAAGGCGACTTGACCTATGCCGTGCGCCGCTTTACCGACGAGGCGAACCGGCTTTACGGCGTCCTCAACAACCAGCTTTACAAAAGCCGCTATGTGGCAGGCGACGAATATACGATCGCCGACATGATCTGCTATCCGTGGACGATGGGCTGGAAGGCGCAGGGGCAGGACATCGAAGAGTTCAAATACTTCAAGCGCTGGCAGGATGAGATGAGCGCGCGGCCCGCCGTTCAGCGCGGCATGGCTGTCGGCAGCGATCTTTCGACCGATCCGTCGAAGCTGCCGAAGGAGGAGCAGGAGCGGCTGCGCAAGATGCTCTACAACCAGCGCGCCCGGCCGGTGCCCGCCGCCTGAGTCAGAGCCGTTTCGATTTTCATGGAATCGCGAAACGGCTCTAACTATTTATTTTGTCGCGGTTCCTGATGGAAAACCGCTGCACACTTTTCCTGGAACCGCTTTAGATCCAGCCGCGAAGCTTGAACCAGACGAGCGGCGCGATGCCGCTCAAGGCGATCAGGCCAAGGCCATAAGGATAACCGTAGGTCCAGGCCAGTTCGGGCATGTGAACGAAGTTCATGCCGTAGAGGCTGGCGACCAGCGTTGGCGGGATGCCGACGACGGAAACGATGGTCAGCACCTTGAAGATGTTGTTCTGCTCGATGTTGATGAGGCCGAGCGTTGCGTCGAGCAGCATCGCCACCTTGGCCGTCAGATGGCCTTCGTAGTCGTTGAGCGAGGCGACGTCCGTCCGCAGCGTTTCGAGGCGCGGCTTGACCTCCGCCGGTAGCCAGGTTCCCGCGAGGTGCAGCACGTAGGGCACGATGCGGCCGACGCCGAGCAGGCTGTCGCGGATCAACGAGGCGAGATCGCCCGCCCGGCCGATGCGTCTGAGGATGGCCCGCAGATCGGCATCCTCGGCGGAGAATTTGATCCTGTGGCCTGGCTTCACCGCGTCGGAGCGGAAGATGCGGCGGGAAACACCGTCGAGATCGGCGCCCACCTGTTCCAGCACGTCGGCCATGCGGTCGATGTTGGCGTCGAGAAGGCCGGCCAGCGCGCCGGCGCTCGATGAGTGAACGGCGTCGGGGCGCGCACAGGTTGCAGAAAAGGTCTGGAAAGCTGTCAGCTCTTCAAAGCGGATGCTGATGAGGCGCTTTGAGGTGAGCACGAAGCCGACGGGTGTCGCTTGCGGAAAGCCTGAAGTGGCGCGGAAAACGATCGGCGTACTGAGAAAGAGCGCGCCGCTTTCGGTGTAGAGGCGGCTGGAGCTTTCAATTTCGCTCAGATCTTCCTTGGTCGGCAGGTGCAGGCCGGTTTCGCGCTCGACAAAGGCGATCTCTTCATGCGTCGCGGCGAGCATGTCGATCCAGACGATGTCGTCGGTCAACACCGTCGTGTCCGGATTATCGACCGTCCGCCCTTGTCCGCCTGCGCAGGTGTGAAAGACGAGCATCGGATCAGTAATACCCGTCTATGCGTTCGCTGCCGCCGACGATATAGGGCCGGCCGGCCGCATCGTAGCATTGCGTCGCGCTCCAATGCGCCATGCGATTGTCCGCCGTGGGGCCGTCGCGCACGACCTTGTGGCAGGTCATGCCGGGCGGCGGCGGATCGCCCGAAAAGAAGCCGGGGCCGACGAAGAGCGGCTGCGTGATCGCCGGGCCGGTCGAAAGGGCCTTGCCGACGGTCATGCCGCCGCCCGCGAAGGCGGCGGTGGGCGCGAGTGCGAGCGCCAGAACGAGAAATATATGTGACAGTTTGCTCATGGAGTGAGGCTACACCCGAGCCGTTACCAATGACCAGTGTTCGGCATCGAGGTCCAGGGCTCGGCAGGGGCGAGTGCCGCGCCCTTTTGCAGAAGTTCGATCGAGATGTTGTCGGGCGAGCGGATAAAGGCCATGCGCCCGTCGCGGGGCGGGCGGTTTATGGTGACGCCTGCCTTCATCAGACGGTCGCAAAGGGCGTAGATATCATCGACCTCATAGGCGAGGTGACCGAAGTTGCGGCCTTCGCCCAGCGTCTCAGGGTCCCAATTATGGGTGAGCTCGACCTGCGCTTCGGACTGGCCGGGCGGGGCGAGAAAGACCAGCGAGAAGCGGCCGCCCTCATTGTCGATCTGGCGAAGCTTTTCAAGGCCAAGCTTGTTCACATAGAAGTCCAGGGCCTCGTCCAGATTGCCGACACGGACCATAGTGTGGAGATATCGCATGGGGGCTCCAGCGCGCTGAGCGCTTTGGATTGAATGGGATTTGCGGCATGATTCCCCAAACACGCCGGAAGGTCAAAGGCGGGGATGCAGGCGAAGATATGGTCGACGAATTGCGGACATTGATGGCGGAAGCCCGGCGGGCCGTGGTCTTCACCGGCGCGGGCATCAGCACCGAAAGCGGCATTCCCGATTTCCGCTCGCCGGGCGGGTTGTGGACCAAAATGTCGCCGATCAATTTCGACGATTTTCTGCGTTCCGACGAACTGCGGCGGGAAGCCTGGCGGCGGAAGTTCGAGATCGACAAGACGATCGTTTCGGCGGAGCCGAACAAGGGGCATATGGCGGTGGCGAAGCTGGTGGATACCGGCAAGGTCACGCATGTCATCACGCAGAATATCGACAATCTGCATCAGAACTCAGGCGTGCCGGCGGCGAAGATCATCGAGCTTCATGGCAACGGCACTTACGCGAAGTGTCTCGATTGCGGCCTCCGGCACGAACTTGTCTGGGTGAAGATGAAGTTCGAGGCGGGCGGCGAAGCGCCGACCTGCCGGGCCTGTAACGGCATCGTGAAGTCGGCGACCATCTCGTTCGGGCAGGCGATGCCGGAAGAGGAGATGCGCCGCGCCGAGGAGGCGACGCTCGCCTGCGATCTCTTTCTGGCCATCGGCTCGTCGCTGCAGGTTTTTCCGGCGGCGGGCTTTCCGATCATCGCCAAGCGCAACGGC
>DASVNC010000149.1:0-19310 GCA_036384055.1 Parvibaculum sp. | reverse complement strand
CAGGCTGGCGGGGCTGATCGTCGCCGCTGCCGCTCTGGTCGTGCTGGCCGGTTACGGGCGGGGCGGCGTCCTGGACGATGTCCGTCGCTTTCAGGCGCCGTCGCCTGTGCTTGCGGCCGAAGAGCAGCACATCCGCGTATTGACGGGCTTTGCCACCTCCGGCGCCTTCTATCTCGTCAGGGGTGCGAGCGCCGATGAAGCCATCGCGCATGAGGAGGCGCTGCTTGCGGCGCTTGGCAGGGCGGGCGTTGAGGGCGATGTCGCCTGGGCGGCGAGCCGCCTCGATCCTTCGCCGGCGGAGAGGGCGGCGAATGCGGTTCTCCTCGAAAATCGCCTGATCGGGCCGCGTCTGCCGGGCCTCCTGCGGGCGCTCGGCGCGGGCAACGCCCGAGCTTACGACGCGGCCGAATCGGAAGCGCCCTCGTTGCCTGATTTTGTAGCGTCGCTGCGTGGCCGAACCGGCGGTGTCTTCTGGTCGATTGTCCCCGTCGCCGGCGTGCCGGCGGCACCCGTCGGGGGCGGCGACTGGCAATTTGTCGAGCCGGCGGCGCGCTATTCGGCCTTGCTCGAAAAATACCGGAAGCTTGCGACGCTCGGCCTTGTCGGCGCGGCCCTCTTTACCGGGCTCATGCTGCTTGCCGTCTATCGTCGTTTCTCGGCGCTCAAGATCATGCTGCCGACCGTCATCGCGATGCTGGCGACGCCTGCAATCACCACGCTTTGCGGCCTTCCGTTTTCGTTCTTCTCGGCGATGGGGCTTTTCCTCGTCGTCGGGGCCGGTGTCGATTACGCGATATTCCAGTGGGAGCACCCCAGCGAGGCGGGACGGTGGACCCGGGTCGGCATCGTGCTTGCCGCGCTCATGACCTGCATTTCGGTCGGCCTGCTGGGGCTGAGCTCCGTTCTGCCGGTCAAAAGCCTGGGCGTGACGGTCGCGATCGGGATTTTTCTGTCGCTGGTCCTATCTCCGCTGGTCAGAAAATGGGACGATGATGCGGGATCCAGAGGGGAAATGTGACGATGCCTGACGTTGTCATTATCGGCGCGGGGCCGGCCGGATCAGTGGCGGCTGCCATGCTGGTTAATGCCGGGCTTTCGGTGGAGGTGCTGGAGCGAGCGCATTTTCCGCGCTTCTCCATCGGCGAAAGTCTGCTGCCTCAGGCTATGGAGTGGCTGGACGAGGCGGGCCTGCTGCAGGACGTCGTCGAAGCCGGGTTCCAGCACAAGAACGGCGCGATTTTTCAGCAAGGCGAGCGTCAATCGTCCTTCGACTTCCGCGTCAAGACAGCGTCCGGCTGGGGCACGACCTACCAGGTTCGCCGCGACAAGTTCGACGACATTCTGGCGCGCGGCGCGGTGCGGGCAGGGGCGAAGATTTCCTTCGGCGAGACTGTTATCGCCATGCGGCCGCATGAAAAAGCGCCGAGCCTGACAGTGCGCAACGAAGCGGGCGCCGAGCGCGAGATCACGGCGCGTTTCGTTCTCGATGCCAGCGGCTTCGGCCGCGTTCTGGCGCGGCTTCTCGATCTCGATACGCCGACGTCCTTTCCGACGCGCATGTCGATTTTCACCCATGTCGAAGACCGCATTCCGGCGGATGCCTATGACCGCAACAAGATTCTCATCACCGTTAATCCGACCAACAGCGAGATCTGGTACTGGATGATCCCGCTCGCCGACGGGCTCTGCTCGATGGGCGTCGTTGGACGGCCGGAGCATCTTGCCGCTTATGGCAAGACGCGGGAAGAACAGCTCCACGCGCTGGTCGCCGAGACCGGCTTGATGGGGCAGCTGCTCGCCAATGCAACGCGCATCCGCGATGTCGGCGAGATTTCGGGCTATGCCTGCAAGGTCAACAGCCTGACGGGGAAGGGCTACGCTTTGCTTGGCAATGCCGGCGAATTTCTCGATCCGGTTTTTTCTTCCGGCGTTACCATCGCGCTCAAATCGGCCTCGCTTGCTTCCAAGCTTGTCATCCGGCAGCTCGCCGGCGAGAGGCCGGACTGGGACGCCGAGTTCGCGCGGCCGCTTTCGCGCGGCGTTGAAACTTTCCGCGCCTATGTGAACGGCTGGTATGACGGCACGTTGCAGACGGTCATCTTCAAACAGCCGGCCGATCAGAACCAGATCAAGGCGATGATCACGTCGGTGCTTGCCGGCTACGCCTGGGATGAGGAAAATCCCTTCGTTCGTGACCCGATCAAATACCTCAACATGGTCGAGGAACTGTGCAGGTAAGCCGGTCGCCGATCATGCGTGTTGTCGTGCTGGGCGTATGTGCAGCGCTTGGATCCTGTGCCTCGCGCGGACCTGGTGCCGCGCCACAGCCGCTTGCACCTGGCGTCACCATGACCCTGCCGGACGCGCCGCCCTTCGGAGATGCGGCCAATGCGTTCCAGCTCGTGCAGGCGCGTTACCATGACCACCGTCAGAGCTTCCAGTCGATCATTCAGTCGACCCCCGGCCATTTCACCATCGTGATGACCGTGCCCTCCGGTCCGCGGATCATGAGCATCGAGTGGCATGACGGCGCCGTGGCGTCGAAAAAGGAACCGATCGCGCCTGGAAGTCTCGTCCCCGAGCGGCTGCTGGCAGACCTGATGCTGGTCTATGCGCCGGAAGACGAGTTGCGCGATACGATTTCAGGTGGAAAGCTCGTTACCGTCGGCGACCGGATCAGACGGGTCTTCAAGGATGGGCGCGAGCTTGTCGAGGTGACGCGCCCTGTCGGCGACCCCTGGAGCGGCGAGGCGACATTGACGAATTTCGCTTTCGACTACGCGCTCGACATTCAAAGCCGGCGGCTATCGCAATGAGTTCGACGAACGCCAAAGACACGCCCGTTTACTTCGCCGCCATGAGCGCGGCGAATGCGCTCGGCGCCGATTGGGCCGAAGTCTCGACGCGGCTCTTCGCCGCCGACCGTGAGGGGCTCGCAAGCCGCGCTGACCTCAACGACGGCCGGTCTGTTCCCGTCGGCCGGCTCGGCTTCGATCTCGCCGCCTTGCCCGAGGCGCTACAGGGATGGGACGGGCGCAACAACAGGCTCGTCTATCATTGTCTGAAGCCGCTCCTCACCGACATCGAGCGCGCGGTCGCACGCTTCGGTGCGCGGCGGATCGGGGTCATCGTCGGCACCAGCACCTCCGGCATCGAACGTAGTGAGGTTGCGCTGCGCGCGCGGGTCGAAACCGGGGCCTGGCCCGAGGAATATCGTTTTGAGAGACAAGAGCTCGGCGATCCTTCGGCCTTCATTGCGGCGGCCATTGGCAGCGAGGGGCCCTACTACAGCATCTCGACGGCCTGCACCTCCGGCGCCAAGGCGCTGGCCAGCGCCGCGCGGCTTTTGCGCCTCGGCCTCTGCGATGCCGTTGTCGCGGGTGGCGTCGATACTTTATGCGGGCTGACGCTTAACGGTTTCTCGGTGCTCGAATCGCTTGCGGGAGAGCGCTGCAATCCGTTCAGCATCAATCGCGGCGGAATCAATATCGGCGAGGGCGGGGCGCTCTTTCTGCTGACGCGCGAGGAGGCCGAGATCAGACTCGCCGGCTGGGGCGAAAGCGCCGACGCGCATCATCTGAGCGCGCCGGATCCGGAAGGGCACGGTGCGAAACTCGCCATCGAGCAGGCGCTTGCCCGCGCGGGCGTCGCGGCGGGCGAGATTTCCTATCTCAACCTTCACGGCACCGCGACGCGGCTCAACGATGCGATGGAAGCACGCGTGACGCACGAGATCTTCGGACCGGGGCTTGCCTGTAGTTCGACCAAGGCGCTGACCGGCCACATGCTGGGCGCCGCGGGCTCAAACGAGGCGGCTTTCGTCGCAATGGCGCTGGCGCGCGGCGAGGCTCCACCGCATGTCTGGGACGGGGAGGCAGACCCGGCGCTGGCGGCGTTGCATCTCGCCGACAGGGTCGGTGAGAAAGTCGCGCGCCGCTACATGATGAGCTGCTCCTATGCCTTCGGGGGGAACAACGCCGCTTTGATACTGGCGCGCGCCTGATGCCGGATTTTCCCCCCATCGAGGAACTGATCCGTCATCGTGGACCCATGCTCCTCATCGACAGGCTGACCGAGGCGTCCGACCGTCATGCGGTCGCCGAGGTTCGCATTTCGGAGAAGTCGAGTTTCTATCGTGCGGGCATGGGCGTTCCCGCCTATGTCGGGCTCGAATATATGGCGCAGACGGTGGCGGCCTATGACGGGGCGCATCGCGCCTCGACCGGAGAGCCTCCGGCCGTCGGCTTTCTGCTCGGCACACGGCGCTATGTGGCCGATCATGACTATTTTCCGGCTGGCGCGCTATTGTCGGTCAGGGTCGAGATGGTATTCAGCGAAAGCGGCATGGCTTCTTTCGATTGCAGCATCGGTATCGGCGGCGTGTCGGCGGTGACGGCGACGCTCAGTGTCTACCGGCCCGAAGACGGCGGCGCCAGCCTGATGGCGGGGGAGGCACGATGAGCGATCCGACGAAACGCGGCATTCTCGTGACCGGCGCCAGCAAAGGCATCGGCAAGGCAATCGCGTTGCGCGTTGCCCGCGCGGGCTTTCCCGTCACCGTCCATTACGGTCAGGACAGCGGGGGTGCGGAGGAGACCGTCGCGGCGATTGCGAGCGCAGGCGGCGTTGCCCGCGCAATCGGTTTCGATGTCGCCAACCGCGAGGAGACGCGCGCGGCGCTCGCGCTCGATGTCGCCGCACATGGCGCCTATTGGGGCGTCGTTCTCAATGCGGGTATCGCAAGAGACAATGCGTTTCCGGCGCTTTCGGACGACGACTGGGACGGGGTGCTGACGACAAATCTCGACGGCTTCTTCAACGTCATGCAGCCTCTGTCGATGCCGATGATCCGGCGAAAGGACGGCGGACGGGTCGTTACGATATCGTCTGTATCGGGAGTGATCGGCAATCGCGGTCAGGTCAATTACAGCGCGGCCAAGGCCGGTATCATCGGCGCGACCAAGGCGTTGGCGGTCGAACTGGCGACGCGAAACATCACGGTCAATTGCGTCGCTCCCGGCATCATCGAAACGGCGATGATCGGGAGTGCGCCGATTGCCGAGATTCTAAAGATTATTCCCATGCAAAGGCTGGGGCAGCCTGAAGAAGTCGCCGGCATAGTAGCTTTTCTCCTTTCGGATGAGGCAAGCTACATCACGCGGCAGGTCATTTCGGTCAACGGAGGAATCAGCTGATGCGCCGGGTCGTCGTTACGGGCATGGCAGGCATAACGCCATTGGGCACGCGCTGGAGCGACATCGGCGCATCTATGGCGGCCGGCCGCACCGGCGTTAAATATATCGAAGCGTGGGACAAACTTGGCGATCTGAAAACGCGTCTGGGCGCGCCGGCAGATTATTTCGACCACAGCAAGATTTTTCCGCGCAAGCAGATGCGCTCGATGGGCCGTGTTGCCGCGCTCGGCGTCAAGGTGGCCCAGGATGCGCTGACGCAGGCGGGTCTCATCGACGATCCGGTGCTGACCTCAGGCCGCACCGGTGTGGCTTTCGGTTCGTCATACGGATCGACAGAACCCACCGTCGGTTTCGTTCACTTCATGGAAACGGGCGAGGCGACCGGCCTCAGCGCTATGAGCTACATCAAGATGATGAGCCATACGGCCGTCGTCAACATCGGCATCTTCTTCGGCCTCAAGGGCCGCGTCATCACCACGTCTTCCGCCTGCACCTCGGGTTCGCAGGCCATCGGCTATTCCTATGAGGCGATCAAATACGGGCATGCCGACGTCATGATCGCCGGCGGCGCGGAAGAACTTTGCCCGACGATGGCCATCGTTTTCGACACGCTCTTTGCGACAAGCTGCCGTAATGATGCGCCGCAGACCTCGCCGTCGCCCTACGATCAGAACCGCGACGGGCTCGTCATCGGCGAGGGTGCGGCGGCCCTCATCCTTGAAGAGCGCGAACATGCGCTTGCACGCGGCGCGACCATCTTTGCCGAGATCGCCGGTTTCGGCACGAATATGGATGGATCGCATGTCACCGATCCATTGGCGGATACGATGGCAGGCGCCCTTCGACTGTCGCTCGCCGATGCGGCGATTTCGCCGGACGTGGTTTCCTTCGTCAGCGGTCATGGCACGGCAACGCTTCAGGGCGACGTCGCGGAGACGAAAGCCACCCTCATGGTCTTCGACAGGGCAGTCCCGATTCATTCGCTGAAGGGATATTTCGGCCATACGCTCGGCGCCTGCGGCGCCATCGAAGCCTGGCTCTCGATCGAGATGATGCAGGAGGGGCGTTTCGCGCCCAACGTCAATCTGAAGCAGGTCGACGAGAAATGCGCGCCGCTCGATTACATCACCGGCGGCTTCAGAAACATCGACGCCGAATATATCATGTCCAACAATTTCGCTTTCGGCGGCGTCAATACATCGATCATCCTGAAGCGCGTATCCTGAGCGCCTCCATGTCTCCCTCGACGCCCGACGGGCGATGGCAGGTGCTGACCGATCTGACGGGTCTCATCAGCGGCACGCTCTCGCCGGCGGCGCGCGGGCGTCTCGATCCATCCGTTTCGGGCCGCGCGGATTATTGGGAAGCGCTTCTGACGCTTGCCGCGCATCATCGTCTGTTGGCGGCACTCTGGTCTTCGCTTTTGCGCGAGGGGCTGGCCGTCTCGCCGCCGCCCGGGTTGCGCCCTTTTCTGCCGGATGAGAGTGTCGTGCTGCGGCTGGAACGCGACTGGCAGACCAACGACAGGCGGCTTGCCGATCTTGTGGGCCAGACGCGGGCCATTGTGGCGGCGCTCAATACGGCGGGCATCCGACCTCTGCTCCTCAAGGGCATGTCGCACGTTCTGTCGGGCCTCTATGCCGATCCCGTGGCGCGCTGGATGGTCGATATGGACATCCTGATCCGCGCCGAAGATCTTGCGGCGTCTGAAAAGACGATGGCCGCGCTCGGCTATGTTCCGAAGGCGGACGACAAGGGCGCCCCCCATCATCTGGCGCCGCTTTTCCTTGCCGGACATTGGGGGTCGGTCGAACTTCATTTCATGCCGCTGCTTCCGCCCGCCGACGGGGCGCTTTCCGCGGCGGCGGCCTGGCGGGATGCCGAGGCGGTCGAGAGCGACGGGTTGTCGTTCTTTCATCTCTCGATGGAACATCGGCTCCTGCACAATGTCGTCAGCGGACAGGTTTCGGATTGGGGCTATGCGACCCTGACGCCGCCTCTGCGTTCGCTTGCGGATTTTGTCATCCTTGCGGGGAAGGCGGGACCGGCTGTCGATTGGCGGCGGATTGAAGCCCAGGCCGCCGCTGCCGGGTTGAGCGGGCATCTGGGGGCCCATCTCATTCAGGCCGAACGTCTTTTCGGCCTTGTTTTATCCCGGCCGCACCCTTTTCGCGCCCGGCTGCACTGGGCGCTTTGTGTCGCGGCCGAACGCCGTCCCTGGCCGCTTCGGCGACTGGCGGTCACATTGAAGGAATTCCGCTATGCTTATTCGGCCGAAAGCCTGAAGCATCTGGGACTGTGGCGCGGGGGCAACGACAGCCTCGCCGTCGCCCGGGCCCGCCTTTTTGCCCGTCATCTACGCCAACATCGGCTTGGATTGGGTCTTCTCGGCAGGCTATTTAGAAGTCTCTGACGGCCAGGCGCTGCCGCCCGTCAAAGCGAGGAAACACCGACGTGAGCCAACCGCGCATTCTGGTTCTGACGCCCGTCAAGGACGCCAAGGAACACCTCGATCGGTATTTCGCCGTGCTCTCGCGGCTGACCTATCCGGCCGAACTTATTTCCATCGGGCTTCTGGAGGGCGATAGCCGCGACGGTACATTCGAGGCGATCGAGGAAAGGCTGCCGGCCCTGCGCGAGAAATATGCGCGGATCGGATTGTGGAAGAAGGATTTTAACTTCCGTATCCCGGACGGTGCGGAACGCTGGGTCGAGCCGTTTCAGATTGCCCGGCGCACCGTGCTCGCCAAGGCGCGCAATCATCTTCTCTTTCATGCGCTGGACGACGAAGAGTGGGTGCTCTGGATCGACGTCGATGTCGTCGACTATCCGGTCGATGTCATCGAGCGTCTGCTCGCCTACAAACTCGACATTCTCAATCCGCACTGTATCTGGGAGTGGGGCGAGGGCACGTTCGACTGGAACGCCTGGCGCGACAAGGGGCGGCTGCGTATGGATGCGCTGAAGGCCGAGGGCGAACTCGTGCGGCTCGACGCCGTTGGCGGCACCATGCTGATGATCCGCGCCGACCGGCATCGCGACGGGCTGATCTTTCCGGCGTATCCCTATGGACGTCCCAATACGCGCGTGCGAGACCCTCGCATCGGCGAGTATGAAACTGAGGGTCTGGGGTTGATGGCGTCGGACATGGGGCTTCAGTGCTGGGGGCTCCCGCACCTGGAAATCAAGCATTACCGGGGACCGTTCGATCCCGATGCCGATCCGCCGTGGCACCCCTAGCCGGGCATTCAATCAAATGACGAGCAAACACCAAAGATCACTGGAAACAGCATGACGAGCGTTCTGAAACAGGCTGAAGGTCTCGACGTCAATGAAGTCGCCGATGGCTATGTCGTCTATCAGCCGAGTGCCGATAAGGTTCACTACCTCAATCATACGGCGGCGGTGATTCTCGAACTCTGCGACGGCGTGACCACGCTTGAAGAAATCGGCGAGGTGCTGCGCGAATCCTATGCGTTGCCGACGGTGCCGAAAGAAGAAATCGACGACTGCATCGCGCAACTGAAGGCGCAGGGGCTGCTGGTGTGAGGCCACCGCTTTCCTTTCAGCTGTTGAATTGCGTGTTCGAGATACGCACCGAATCGGCAACGATCGCCGAATATCTCCGTTACATGATCGTCGATGCCGAGCAGGCGGTTCCGGTGACACACCGGACCGCCTTCGATGTGATTCAGAGCGGTGACACTTACACCATCTCCGAAAACGGGAAATTCATAGTCGAGCGCTATGCGGCCAATGTTCTCGATGCGCTTTATCCGCTGCTTTACGGTCGAGTGCTGGAGAAGCTCGGGCAGCCGGCTCAGGTACATGGCGGCTGCGCGACGACGCCGGGCGGCAAACGCTTTATCGTGGCGGGGCCGGGAAGCGCAGGCAAAACGACGCTGCTCTCCCATATGCTTTTGCAGGGGCTCAAGGTCGAATCCGACGACGTCTGCCTGCTTGAAGGCACGACCGTCACGCCTCTGCCGCGGCGTTTCCACGTCAAGGAGCCCAGTCTGCGGCTGCTCCCGGAGATTGCCGCATTGGCGCCCGGATTACCCTGGATCGATGGCGGCCGCGGCTTCCGGATTTACTCCTATTCGCCGACCGAACTTGGCAGGCGCTGGGTGATTGCGCCAGGGCCGGTCGAGGCCATTTTCTTCCTGGAGCCAAATCACGGCGGTCAGACGCGGGTCACACAGGCTTCCCGGATCGACATGGTATCCAGGCTCATGCAGCAGGGGCGTTCCCGCAACACCGTGGGAAAATGGATTGGCGACCTATGCCGTCTCGTGGACACGGTAAAATGTTATGTGCTAGTTATCGGTGATAAGGAATCCGCGCTGGAGGCGATCCAGAAAGCACTCGGGTGACTGTGGATTTCGGGGGTTTGAAGGCGATGGAAGAAGGCAAGACCACGAAGGTCGTTCTGGACCGGCTGGCCGTCAGCAAGCGCGGCTTCATCCGCGGCGTTCTCGTCGGCAGCGCCTTCGTCGTCCCGATGGTTGCCTCCTTTTCAATGGATACGATGCGGCCGGGCATCTCCAGCGCCTGGGCGAACTATGGGAACAGCTCGGGCATTATTTAGGTAACGCGCGCCCCGATGTGCGTGATTTGAGAGGCCAAAGTTCATGGAAGAAGGCAAAACCACGAAGGTCGTTCTGGACCGGCTGGCCGTCAGCAAGCGGGGCTTCATCCGTGGGGTTCTCGTCGGCAGCGCCTTCGTCGTCCCGATGGTTGCCTCTTTTTCGATGGATACGATGCGTCCCGGCATTTCCAGTGCCTGGGCAAGTTACGGCAACAGCTCCGGCATTCCGTAGGCATTCCGCGCTTCATTGACGTCATCCATACGCGCCCTGACGCGCGTGATTTGAGAGGCCAAAGTTCATGGAAGAAGGCAAAACCACGAAGGTCGTTCTGGACCGACTGGCTGTCAGCAAGCGTGGCTTCATCCGTGGGGTTCTCGTCGGCAGCGCCTTCGTCGTCCCGATGGTGGCCTCGTTCTCGATGGATACGATGCGGCCTGGTATCTCCAGCGCCTGGGCCACCTATGGCAATAGCTCCGGCGTCTGACGGACCCGACAATCGCTCCGGACGGCCGCTCATCGCGGCTTCGATGATTGTCCGGAACGAGGCGCATCACCTTCCGGATTGTCTGCGGTCTATCGCCGGATTGGTCGATGAAATCGTTATTGTCGATACCGGCTCAACCGACGCCACCATCGATATTGCGCGATCTTTCGGCGCCACCGTTGTCGAGAGCGTCTGGCAAGGCGACTTTGCGGCGCCGCGCAATCTTTCGCTCGATCATTGCCGCGCTGAATGGATTCTCTATATCGACGCCGACGAGCGTCTTGAAGGGATCGGCCGCGCGCAGCTGGCAGCGGCGCTGTCGGATGGCCGCCATGTCTGCTACCGGACCTGGCTTCGGCCACGCGTCGGCTATACGCCCTATCTGGAATACCGCTTGTTTCGCAACGACCCGCGCATCCGCTTCCGTAGCAAAATCCACGAATCGATGGTGTCGGAGATCAAAGCCGTCGCCCTTTCGGACGGACTTGAAATCGGTGTGCTCGACGCGGTTCTCGAACATATCGGTTACGAGGGCGATCAGTCGGCAAAGCACAGGCGAAATCTCCCGCTGCTCCGCGAGCAGATCGTCCATTCGCCGCACCGGATTTTTCTGTGGTGGCATCTGGGCCATGTGCTCGAAGGTCTCGGCGAGGTCGAGGAGGCGGAAGCCGCGTGGACGCATGGCGTCGAGCTGGCGCGCCGCGAGGTCGACGGGACGACTGACGCGATGCCCTATCTCAGCCTGATCGGCAGCCGGATCGATCGGGGCGAGGATGCCGGGGAATTGCTGGCCGATGCCAAGCGGCGGTTTCCGACCAACTACTATTTGCATTTCCTTGACGCCCGCCAGCTGATGGCCGAGAAGCGGTTTGCCGAGGCGTTGAAGCCGTTGCTCATGCTTGCCGCGATTGACGGCGAGACCTATCGCGACGAGCAATGCGCCTACAATATGCTGCTGTTCGGTCTGCCGACTTACGAAGCGCTGGCGACCTGCTATTTCAGGCTCGGTAATTTCGTTGAAAGCGCCCGCTGGTATGCGCGTGCGGAAGAGGTGGCGCCGGAACGCGCCGACTTGCGCGCCAAGCGCGTCGTTGCCGCCGCCCGTGCTTGACGATCCGGATGTCATCAAAGTACGGCAAGTTGAGCTCGATGCGGCGCGCCGGCCCGGCGGTGGGGTCGCGCTACGGTCTTCACGGCGCCGTCGAAACCTGAACGGACGGGGGATATGAGCAAACCGCGATTGCTCTTCATCGCGCCGCTCATGCCTGGCAACGGCGGAAATGGGCTCGCGCTTCGCAGCGGCTTTTTCCTCGATGCCTTTCAGCGCGATCACGATGTCGATCTTGTGGTGCTTCCGCTCGCCGGGGATCTCCGGGAGACGGCATTTGCCCAGGCACGTTGCCGGCGTATCGAGGTCATCCCCGTGCCGTCGGTGCTGGATGCACATGCCTCGCTGATCATGCGGGTGACGGACCCGGTTGCGCGGGCGGAAGCGTGGGAACGCTATCCAAGGCCAAGCATCTATTGTTTCAATCCGGGGACGGCCTGGCGGGCGCTTATCGACCGGATCGATCCGTTTGCCTACGATCTCATCCATGTTCAGCGCCTCTTTTGTGCGCCGCTGATCGACCCTTTGCTGAAACGCGCGGACCGGCCCCCCGTTCTGCTCGATCTCGACGACGATGAGACGGAATCCTACGCGCGCCTTGCCGCGCTTCATGCCCGTCGCGGCGACGCGCCCCAGGCGCGGATCGCGGCCGCCGATGCGCGGAAGTTTGTGGCGCTGGCCGATCTCTATTTCCCCTCAGTCGAACGGGTGCTGGTCTGTTCCGACCATGACCGCGCCCAGCTCGGAAAGCGTTATCCCACCGCGCATTTCGTTTGCGTACCCAATGTCCCGCCGCCGCCCGGATCGCCCCCGGGCGGCCTGCGAAAGCCCACAGATTTACTGCTGGTCGGCAATCTGAGCTTCCTCCCGAACACGGACGCGGCGGAGTGGCTGGTGCATGAGGTTCTGCCGCGGCTTGATGGCGTGACGGCGACGCTTGTCGGAAGCCGCATCGCCGAAGTCGATCATCTGGCGGAGGAAAATCCGAGCGTTCGTGTCACCGGCAGGGTCGATGATCTCTCGCCCTATTACGCCGGGGCGCGGGTTGCCGTCGCGCCGTTGCGGACGGGCGGCGGCACGCGGATCAAGATACTGGAAGCGTTCTCCTATGGTGTCCCGGTGGTTGCCACCCGACAGGGCGCCGAGGGGCTCGACGTCCAAGATGGCGTGCATATTCTTATCGCAGACGAAGCGGCCGATTTTGCGGCTCAGTGCCGCCGCCTTCTCGACGACGAGGCGCTGGCCCGCACGCTGTCGCGCAATGCCGGCGAATGGTTGAAGCAACATGCCATGCGGGAGGCCATCTCCGACGGCATCCGCCGCCTGGCGGAAGACCTGCGCCGGTCCGCCCGGATCTGACCGGACATTCCAAAAGAAAACTGGCGGCGTGTTGCCACGCCGCCAGCTTCGATTTCAGAACCCCGGCGCGATGCGCCCGGATTTTAGAACTTGAAGGCGACCGTCGCCGAAGCGCCGTAGGCCTGGTAGTCGTTGCGGAAGGCCGTCGAGGTCACTTCGCCCGAGACGACCAGTCCATCGCCGACGCCCACGTTGAGGCCCGCGCCGAAGGTCGCGCCGAAGTCGCTGCGCGACACGGTTGTGCCGGACGAGATGATGATGTCCGAGCTCTTGTCGACGTCGTACTCCGCACGGCCCGAAACGTAGGGCTCCAGGTAGCCGTAAATGGTCGGCATGTAGTAGCCGACCTTGCCACCGGCGCGGACCTGGCCGAGGTGACGGGTCGATTTGGCAACCGCGACGCCGCCGAGGCCGGACTCGTTATAGGCGTCCTGCGTTTCCGTCACGTAGAAATAGCCGAGGTTTTCGGTAAGCCTCCACTGGTTGACCGCTTCCTTGGCAACCAGGTTGGCGCTGCCGAACCAGCGATCGCCATCCGTGCTGCCCGAAGCGCCCGGACGATCCTCGTCGTAGCTCGCCCAGGTGTGACCGATGGTGGCGTTGACGCTCAGCATCTTGTTGATCTGGAAGGCCGCGTAGGGAGCGATCGTCCAGCTGTTGCCGGTCAGCGAACCGCTGTTGTAGCCGGTGTCGATGTCGATGCGCTCATAGCCGGCCGCGATGCCGACGAGAAGCTGATCGGACAGCTTCGTGTCGAAGCCGACGAGCAGATCCCAGATCGGGCCGTCGTAATTGGCGCCGGTGTGTGTGTCGCGCACCTGCATGGCAGAGGCATTCACCCACAGACCCTTCGACATCGGGCCGCTGCCGGCCGCCTTGTTCGTGCCGTCGGTCAGGCTGGCGGTGCCGCCATCGCCTTCACCCGTCTGGTCGCTGATGCGATCCTGAATCAGGCCGGTGATCTGGTCGGCTGAGGTCTGGATGACTTCATCCTGAGTCGTCTTTGAGCTGGGGTCGTATGCCGGATGGGGCGTCGCCATCGCCGTCGCCGACAGGCCAACAGCGCCCATGCTCGCGGAAATGACAAAAAGACTGACCCTTCCAAGTCCCGAATAGCGCATCGTTCGCCCCCGATCAAAATTGCGAAAGCGCCCCAAGACATGCAGACGGGCGCGAGGAATCTTACCTGATTGCCATACTAGCGATATTCGGATTCGCGTCCATCGGGACTTGGCGCCAAGTAGACAGCCACCGGCACGCGCGGTCACCAAATCGAGAGTTTCCGGTCGCTTGTGGTTCTTCGGCAACATTGCATCGACCGACGGTCGGTAGCATTGTACCCTGCTGTTTCCGGGAGGATTTACGACGTGACTCAATGTGATTTGACAGCGTTGCGCCGCACCGAACGCTTGAGTACAGCTGCCTGCCGATCCTGCCAGCACCGTCTGTGACCTCTATGCATCTCAGAACGAGCCCTCTATTGCGTCCGGCGCCGGACGAAGCATTCAGGCGCGTCGCCATCGTGCATGACTGGCTGACGATGCCGGGGGGCGCCGAGCGCGTTCTCGAGCAGATGCTGACGCTCTTTCCGAAGGCCGATCTTTACACCCTGGTGGACTTCCTGCCCGAGGCCGACCGCGGCTGTCTCGGCGGGCGGCCGACGACGACGAGCTTCCTGCAGCACATGCCGTTGGCGCGCCGGTATTACCGGAATTACCTTCCCCTGATGCCGCTGGCCACGGAACAGTGGGATTTTTCGGGCTATGACCTGGTCATTTCGAGCTGTGACGCGGTGGTCAAAGGGCTGATTACCGGCCCCGATCAGGTCCATGTCAGCTATGTCCACACACCGATGCGCTATGCCTGGGACCTGCAGGAGGCCTATCTCCGCCAGACCGGGTTTACCGGCGCCAAGGGGTGGGCGGCGCGCTGGCTTCTCCATAAGATCAGACTCTGGGATCAGGTCGCATCGCAGCGTGTCGATCACTTCGTTGCCAACTCCGCCTTCGTCGCCCAGCGGATCGAAAAGATCTACCGCCGCGAGGCGAGTGTGGTTCCCCCGCCGGTTGCGACCGACCGCTTTCAGCTTTCGGCGCAATCCGAGGATTTCTTTCTCGTCGTTGCGCGGCTGGTGCCCTACAAGCGCGTCGACATGATTGCCGAGGCTTTCGCAGCTCTCCCGCGGCACAAGCTGGTCATTATCGGCGATGGGCCGGAGCGCGACCGCGTGCTGGCGCATCAGGCGCCGAATATCACCTTTCTGGGACGCCAGCCGGATGCCGTGGTTGATGGCTACATGGCGCGCTGCCGCGCCTTCGTCAGCGCCGCAGTTGAAGACTTCGGCATTGCGCCGCTCGAAGCACAGGCCTGCGGCAAGCCTGTTATCGCCCTTCATCGCGGCGGCGCGGTCGAGACATTGTCGGGTCTGGATGCGCATACGCCGACGGCTGTTTTCTTCGACAGCCAGGATGTCGATGCCCTGCGCGAGGCTGTGCTCGAATTCGACCGGCTCGGCGATGCGATCCGCCCGCAGGACTGCCGCGACAACGCGATGCGCTATACGCCGGAGCGTTTTCGCCGCGCCTTCCTCGATACTATTTACGCATCGACGGGTCAGACTGTGAGCGGTGGGCAGCTTGCGCAATCCGCGCGCTAGCCGGGGGGCGGCGTTGAAGGTCAGATCGATTGCGGTTCTCGGCAAAAAGCCGCTGCGCGGCCTGGCAATCTGCCTCCTATGGGCGGGCCTCTTCGTCGATATCGTCTCGGTTTTCGGCACATTGCCGTTTTTCGCCGCCGGCGCGACGGCGGACGCAGAAGGGGCGGTCGTCTTATTCTATGCGGCGGCGACGCTTTCATTTACCGGCCTGGCGCTTTTTGCGGTGGCATCGCCTGCGGCCGCGCGGTTTCTTCTCCATCCACTTGTTCTCGTCTGTTCAGCCCTCGGCATCTGGAGCTTGATCGGCGCCGCCTTTGCCGATTTTCCGATGCTGGCGCTTCTCGGCGCACCGCAAACGGGCGAGGGCGCGATCTGGTTTTTTGCACTCGGCGCTTTCATCGCCTCGGCGATGATCCTGCGCCGTGACGCACGGCTCTTCGGCAGCCTCGTCACCGCTGCAACAGGCACCGGCTTCATCGTCGCCTTCATCAACCTTGCGAATATTCCGAGCGCCTGGAGGATCGCGCCGTGGCTTCTATTCGAGACGACTTTTTTCAGCTTCAACGAATATCTCGGCTATTACGCGATCGGCCTGCTGGCGCTGTCGGGCGTTTGGCTTGGTCGTCGTCCGTCGCGGCAAGGTTTTGTCCTTTTCGCATGTGGCATTGTGGTGCTTCTCGTCTCGCGCAACCGCGTTGCGATGGGTGCGGCGGGCATCGCGACGATAACGCTTCTCGCCCTCTTCAAAACGCCGTATGGCCGGCAAGTTGTGGCGTGGCTCGCGGCGCGTGGTCAGGTCGTCGATCGATCGGTTGCGGCGGCGCTTGTCGTGACGGCGGCATTCCCTGTCTTTCTTCTCAGACTGGTCGACTTTCACGGGCGGGCCTTCTCGCTCTGGTCGCGCGAAGTCCTGATGAAGGTTCTCGACCCGTCGCTTTTTGAGAGCGTTCGAGCGGTTGTCTTCGGCCACGGCTGGGGTCATTACGCCGAGTATCTGACGCGCAATCTGCCGTCCGCCGGCATCGGCCTTTTCAAAACCGAGTGGGGAGATATCGGCCGCGACGAGTTTCACAGCCATAACGGGCTCGTCGAGGCGTTGTTTTCGACCGGGGTGCCGGGCCTTCTCCTGGCAGCGGCTTTTCCGGTCGTGCTGGCGCTGACCTCCCAGCGCCGCTGGCGCGCGCTCGCGGTTGGCTTCGCCTTCGCCTGGACCGCAGTCGATGCAATGTGGTTTCCGACGCCGGTTGCGCTGGCGCTGCTGGCGCTTGCGGCGGGCGCGATGGCGGAAACGTCGGCCAGACCGAAACTCCCGCGTCTTCCGACATTTCAGGCCGCGCGCTTGCGGCTGCCGGCAATCGGCGTTTGTATCGTGCTTGCCGAAATTGCGTGTCTCGCGGCCTTCAGCCTGCGCGCGAACGGATTGGCGATGCAGCGTCTGGAGGCTTGTGTGCCGCCTTCGGTCTATCAAGCCGATTGCGACAGGCTCGCCGTGCCGCGCGATCCGCGCGGCGCCGATTTCGGTCTCGCCAAGACCGTCGATCTCGGAATGCGGCGCGCCATGCGGAACAACGAGGGCGGCGATCTGCCGGACGCGCAAAAAGCATTCATGCAGCGGCTTTTCGGCGAAGCAAGCAAGAGATCGGCAGGCGGCAGCTCGGCGACGCTCTCGCTTATTCTCGCCAATACCTCCGCCAGTGCGGCGTTCATCAAGAACGGTGAACAACTTCTGCCCGACGGCGACACGCTGCAATCACTCTGGCCGCGCCAGATATACGATACGCTGGACAGGGCGCCGCTTCGCCTGGACATCCTGCCGACCTACTTCAACTGGCTTCTGCTTCAGAAAAATTCGGACGATGCGCGAACGATGCTCGCCTTCGCGGAGAATATCGACCCGCATCATCCCGTCGTGCTCTGGTACGAGGGCGTATTGCTGCTCGGCAGCCAGGACACAACGGTCCGCGGGCAAGGCCTCGATCTGATGCGGAAAGCCCTTGGTGCAGGCATCGAACGGTTCATGCCGGTCAGCGACAAGATCAAGACGGCCCTGGAAAAGAGCAACGCACCATGAGGTCATTGCGCTTCGTCTCATCCATTGTTCTCGCGGCGGCGCTTGCCGCCTGCGGGAGCACCGACCTTGTTTCGCGCCAGCGCAAGGCTGAAGTCATCGCGGGCAATGCCGGCTGGAGCTATCAGCTGATCGATGCCGGGATGTTCGATCTTGTGACATATGCTTCGCCCGGCAGGAGCGACGATCTTCTGGTTGTTTATTTCGAAGGCGATGGGCTTGCCTTCCTCGGGCCACGCACGATTTCGAATGACCCGACGCCAACCGAACCTGTGGCGCTCGAACTTGCCAAGCTCGACCCGCATCCAAGCGTCGCCTATGTGGCGCGGCCCTGTCAGTACACGATGAAGCTTGGGGCGCGAAACTGCGATCCGGCCTATTGGACGAGCCGTCGCTATGCGCCCGAAGTTCTCGCAAGCATGGGAAGCGCTGTCGATGCGCTGAAGCGGGATGCGGGCGCCAAACGGCTCATTCTCGTCGGCTATTCAGGCGGCGGCGCCGTCGCGGTTTTGCTCGCGTCGCAGCGCAAGGACGTCGTCGGCATCGTCACGGTCAGCGCCGATCTCGATCTCGCTTTCTGGACGCAGAGGGACGGGCTCTCGCCCCTTACAGGGTCGCTCGATCCAGCGGATGTCGCGGCGAAGGTCGAGCATATCCCGCAGGTGCATTTCGTCGGCGAAGACGATGATGTTGTCGGACCTTCAGTCACGCAATCCTATCTCACACACATGACCGACCGCAGCCATGCGCGCGCGATCGAAGTCCCGCATTTCGATCACGTCTGCTGCTGGGTCGATCAATGGCCTGCGCTTGCGGCGCGGCCCGAGCTTGCGGATGTCCCCGGCTGGAGCGCCGGCGCGACGGCGGTCCGATAGGCGTCGAGACCCAGCATTTCGATCGCCAGCGCGCGGCCGGCCTCGCCAAGTCCGGCGCGCAGCGCCTTGTCGGCGGCGAGCGCCTTCAATGCCGCCACGGCCTGGTCCATGTCCGGGTCGGCCCAGATCTGACCATCGTCGGCGTAACAGCCTTGCGGATCGGCGACGGGGGTCATGCCGAAGGGCAGAAGTTTCACGGCGTCCTTGTTCATGAAGTCGAGATTGCCCGACCAGCCTGTGGAAATGACGGCGGTCCGCGCCAGCATGGCTTGCGCCAAAGTCAGGCCGAAGCCTTCGGACCGGTGCGGCGAGAGCAGAACATCGACGCTGGCGATGAGATCGTGCATGTCGCGGCGGGTAAGGTCGGCCTCGACGATCCGGATGTTGAGCGCGCCGCCTGCGACCGCGCGCAGCTCCTGCATCAGGGCCGGCTCGCTGGAGCCGCCCGAGACCTTGACGATCAAGATTACGTCGTTTCTGGCGCCGAAGGCCGCGCGAAATGCGCGAATGGAGGCAAGAGGGTTCTTGCGCGCGAAGCAGGAGGCCATGTCGAAGATGGTTGTGACGGCAAAAGCCGGTTCCGGAATATCGAAATCATGACGACGGCTCACTCCGGGTTCGCCGATGGCGACCGGGTGCGGGACGACACGAACCTGTTTATCTGTTAACGGACGAATGGCGTCGGCTACAAATCGGGTCGGCACCCAGACCTCGTCGACGAGTTCGAAACCGATGTGCCAACTTTCGGGAACGCGCGCGAGCTCCCAGGACCAATAGCCGACGATCCGCTTTCCGGCGAGGCGTCTCCGTCCAATCATCGTCAGGCTCAAGGGCAACTGGTCGGGATTGAGGTGAATGACGATGGTGCCGGCGCCGGGCGCGATGGGTTCCGTCAATTCCACGGCGCCCGGCATGTCGCCACGGCCGAAGAGCGGGCTCAGATCGAAGCCGGTCACGCGATATCCCAATGCCCCTA
>DASVNC010000148.1:0-3676 GCA_036384055.1 Parvibaculum sp. | reverse complement strand
GAAGAACGGCGTGCGCTGTCTCGTGATGACGGGTGAAGGCCGGGGCTTCTGCACCGGCGCCAATCTGCAGGGGCGCAACGACAACAAAAGCGGGCGGTCGGACGCCGGTCTGGCGCTCGAAACTTCATTCCACCCCTTCCTGCGCCGGTTGCGCAACCTGCCGATGCCCTTCATCACGTCCGTCAACGGAGCGGCGGCGGGCGTGGGCATGAGCTTCGCGCTGATGGGCGACCTTGTGCTTTGCGCCAAGTCGTCCTACTTCCTGCAGGCGTTCCGCCGCATCGGCCTGGTGCCGGATGGCGGCTCGACATGGATCCTGCCGCGCCTCGTCGGCAAGGCCCGGGCGATGGAGCTGTCGCTGCTGGGCGAAAAGCTGCCCGCCGAGACGGCGCTTCAGTGGGGCCTCGTCAATCGCGTATTCGAGGATGCGGCGCTGAAGGAAGAGACGAAGAAGCTGGCGCTCGATCTGGCCAATGGGCCGACCGTTTCGCTCGGCCTCATCCGCAAGCTCTATTGGGAGAGCGAGGACAATTCCTACGAAGAACAGATCAACCTCGAACGCCAGTCTCAGCGGACGGCGGGCGCGAGCAGCGACTTCAAGGAAGGCGTGCGGGCGTTTCTGGAAAAGCGGCCGGCGCAATTCCGGGGCGAGTGAGCCCCCTGCCCGGCGTCAGGGCTTGCGCCTTGCGGCGGATTTCCCGGCGGCAGATTTTTTGGAAGGCGAAGCCTTGGCGGGCTTCGCCTTTTTCTTTTTCGCCGGCTTTTCTTTCGCCGCCTTCGCTGCGGCTTTCTTCGCGGCGTTTTTCTTCCGCTCCAACCCTCTCGCGGCGCGGGCGAGTTTTTCGGACCGGACGGACATCATCACATCGAGCGCCTTGCGCGCCCATTGAACCAGCTCGTCCGGCTCGTCGTAGAGCCGCTCCGGCACTTCATAGTAGTGAAGCTGGCCGGTCGAGCCGTCGGTCATCTCGAAGGTGAACGGGCCTTTGTCCTCGGCCTCGTAGTCGGCGCGGTTGCGGTCATCGACCTTGAAGTAGAGCGTCTCCTCGAAGATCACGCCGAACATCAGATCGTCGAGATAGACGCCGGCGCCGCCGAACATGCCGCGCATCTTGACCGGCCCCAGCCGCTCAAGCTGCTCGACAATGAATTCCTTGTATTCGGGGCTGACGGACATGATCGCAGGTGTCGCTCGGTTTCGGGCCTCGCCCTTCGAGACGGCGGCTTTGCCGCCTCCTCAGGGTGAGGAATAAAATCTGCAACTCGAAGTATCCCGTCAGATGCGGGCGGGCTCGATGGTTACGCTCTCGCCGCAGCCGCAGGCATCCGTCTGGTTCGGATTGTTGAACTTGAAGCCGGAGGAAAACTTCTCCTCCTGATAGTCCATCTCGGTGCCAAGCAGAAAGAGAACGGCCTTGGGCTCAATCAGAATCTTGACGCCCTTGTCATCGACCACCTCGTCGAGGGGCTTCACGGCCTCGGCATATTCCATCGTGTATTCCATGCCGGCGCAGCCGCCATTCTTCACGCCGACGCGCAGGCCGACATACTTGCCGTCCGACCGCGCCATGATGCCGCGAAGATGCTCCGCGGCCTTGTCGGTCAATGTGATTGCCTTGGGAAGCTGCCGTGCCATGTCTTACGTCCTCAGACCTTCAAATGGATACTAGACCCAAGCCCTTCAAGTTCCGTCAATACATGTTGAGGGCCACACGGGCCTCGTCCGACATGCGGGCGGCGTCCCAGGGCGGGTCGAACGTCATGTTGACCTTGACGTCGCCGACGCCCGGCACCGAGCGGACGGCATCCGCCACCATTTCGGGCATGGTGCCGGCCACCGGGCAGCCGGGCGCGGTCAGCGTCATGTCGATGGTGATGTCGCGGTCGTCCGAGACATCGACCTTGTAGATCAGGCCAAGCTCGTAGATGTCGACCGGGATTTCCGGGTCATAGACCGTTTTCAGCGCCGCGACGATGTCGTCGGAGAGCGCGTCCAGCTCGTCCTGCGGAATGGCGGAGGGCGCGGGCGCCTCGACCTTGTTCTCGTCTGTCGTGTTCATGTCTTCGGACATTTTGTTCCTCAACCGAAGAATTTCTTGGCGTCAATGAGGGCAGCGGCCAGACGGTCGATTTCCTCATGCGTCGTGTAGAGTGCGAAGGAAGCACGCGCCGTCGCCGTCACGCCGAAGCGTTCCATCAACGGCTGGGCGCAATGGTGCCCGGCGCGAACCGCGACACCGGCACGATCGATGATGGTGGCGATGTCGTGGGCATGGGCCGCGCCCATCGTGAACGAGACGATGCCGCCCTTGCTGCGCGAAGTACCGATGATGCGCAGATCGTTGATGGCGGTCAGCTTCTCCGTCGCATAGGCAAGCAGGCTCGCCTCATGGGCGGCGATGCGCGGACGGCCGAGCCTGCGCACATAGTCGAGCGCCGCGCCGAGCCCGATCGCCTCGACGATGGCGGGCGTGCCTGCCTCGAAGCGGTGGGGCGGCGCAGCGTAGGTGACATTATCGAGCGAGACTTCGCGGATCATCTCACCGCCGCCGCGATAGGGGCGCATCTTCGCCAGGTGCTCTTTCTTGCCGTAAAGAAGGCCGATGCCGGTCGGTCCATAAATCTTGTGACCGGTGACAGCATAGAAATCGATATCGAGATCGCGCACATCGACATCGAGATGAACCGCGCTCTGCGATCCGTCGGCGACAACAGGAATGCCGCGCGCATGGGCGAGCCGCACGATTTCCTTCAGCGGCGTCACCGTGCCCAGCACGTTGGACATATGGGTGATGGCGACGAGCTTGACCTTGGGCCCGAGCAGTTTTTCATAGGCCGCCATGTCGAGGTCGCCCTCATCCGTCACCGGAACCCATTTCAACACCGCGCCCTGGCGTTCGCGCAGGAAGTGCCACGGCACGATATTCGAATGATGCTCCATGACGGAGAGCACGATTTCGTCGCCGGGTTCGATCATGGGCGCGGCAAAGCTCGACGCCACCAGGTTCAGCGCGTCGGTCGAGCCGCTGGTGAAAATGATCTCGTCGGTCGTCGCGGCGTTGAGAAAAGCACGGGCCTTTTCGCGCGCATCCTCAAAAGCTTCTGTAGCAGCGTTCGAGAGGTAATGCAGGCCGCGATGGACGTTGGCGTATTCCGTTTCCATCGTCTTGCGCATCGCGTCGATGACGGCGCGCGGCTTCTGGGCCGACGCTCCGTTGTCGAGATAGACGAGCGGCTTGCCATAGACTTCGCGGGCAAGGATCGGGAAGTCGGCGCGGATGCGGGCGACGTCGTAGGGCGCGTCCGCGAGTTTCACATCGAGCCCGGTCATGCCGCACCTCCGCCAAGACGGAACCAGCCTGCGGCGAGGCCGCGCAGAACCTCCCGCGCCTCTTCATGCTCGACGGTCTCGAAGGCTGCGTCGAGGAAGGCGGAGATCAGAAGCTGGCGCGCGGTCCCCTCGTCGATGCCGCGCGAGCGCAGATAGAAAAGCGCCTCGCGGTTCAACTCGCCGATGGTGCTGCCGTGCGCGCACTGCACATCGTCGGCATAGATTTCCAGCTCAGGCTTGGCATTCATCGCCGCATCGCGCGACAGGAGAAGCGCGTTGGTCATCTGGCGGCCATCGGTCTTTTGCGCATCGGGGCGGACCAGAACACGGCCTTGAAAGACGCCG
>DASVNC010000147.1:0-12850 GCA_036384055.1 Parvibaculum sp. | reverse complement strand
GACCACCGCGCCTGTTTCCGGGTGCGTGTCGACGTCGATCACGTTGAAGCAGCAGGTGTTCTGGTCGATCATCGGCACGGTGGCGAGGCCGGTGCCGAATGCCCAGCCGATGACCAGGCGGTTGATGCCGCCATGCGCGACGAGGGCGAGCGTGTCCCAATGGTCTTCGGCCAGCAGCAATTCGAGCGCGGCGACGACGCGCGCGTTTACGTCCTCGAAGCTGTCGCCGCCGACATAGCGCGCGCCGGGAACGGCGGCGTCCTGAAAGCTGTAGGCGAGGTCGTCGAGACTGGTGAGCGAGCGCGTCTTCTCGTCGCCCTGGAATTCGACGAAAGCGGAATTCTGTTCGATCTCGATATCGCGGCCCTGAAGGATCAGATCGGCGGTTTCAACCGAGCGCGGAAAGCTCGAGACGACGGCGCGGTCGAAGGGAATGTTCGCCAGCGCCTTGCCGGTCAGCGTGGCCTGTTCGCGGCCCCATTGGGTCAGCGGCACGACAGTCGAGTCCGCGACGCGGTTGCCGTTGTCATCGACATAGGACACATCGCCGTGGCGAAACAGATATATGCGGCGGCGGCGCGAGCCGTCGAATGCGGTGCGGAGCATGACCGAGCCTCAATGAGTGTCGATAGGCGGCACTATAGGGCGGAATGTGACGGGGCGGTGAAGCCTATTCCGCCGCCTTGCCTTTGGCGGCCGTCATCGCTTCCTTGCCGAAGACGCGGGCGAAGATCGTGTCGACATGCTTGGTGTGATAACCGAGGTCGAAAAGGTCTTCGAGTTCCTTGGCCGAGAGTTTGGCCGAGACGTCCTTGTCGGCCTTCAGAAGTTCAAGGAAATTTCCTTCGCCGCGCCAGACCGGCATGGCGTTGCGCTGTACGAGGCGATAGCTGTCCTCGCGGCTGACACCTTTTTGCGTCAAGGCGAGCAGCACGCGCTGCGAATGGACGAGCCCGCCGAGCTTGTCGAGGTTCTTGCGCATATTCTCGGGATAGACGAGCAGCTTGTCGATGACGCCGGCAAGGCGCACCAGCGCGAAGTCGAGCGTCACGGTCGCATCCGGCCCGATCATGCGTTCGACCGAGGAATGCGAAATGTCGCGCTCGTGCCAGAGTGCCACGTTCTCCATCGCCGGCAGCGCCATGCCGCGCACGAGGCGGGCAAGGCCGGTCAGGTTTTCGGTCAGCACCGGGTTGCGCTTGTGCGGCATGGCCGACGAGCCCTTCTGGCCTTCGGAGAAGAACTCCTCGGCTTCGAGAACTTCCGAACGCTGCAGGTGGCGGATTTCGGTGGCGACGCGCTCGACGCAGCTGGCGACGACGCTGAGCGTGGCGAAATACATTGCGTGGCGGTCGCGCGGGATCACCTGCGTCGAGACGGGCTCGGGCGCGAGGCCCATCTTTTCGGCGACATGCTCTTCGACGCGCGGGTCGATATTGGCGAAGGTGCCCACCGCGCCGGAGATGGCGCAGGTCGCGACTTCCTTGCGCGCAGCGACGAGACGTTCGCGGCAGCGCGCGAATTCGGCATAGGCTTGCGCGAGTTTCAGGCCGAAGGTCGTCGGCTCGGCGTGGATGCCGTGGCTGCGGCCGATGGTGGGCGTGTCCTTGTATTCAAAGGCGCGGCGCTTCAAGGCGACGAGAACGGCGTCAATGTCCTTGAGCAGCAGGTCGGCGGCGCGGACAAGCTGCACGTTGAGGCAGGTGTCGAGAACGTCCGACGAAGTCATGCCCTGATGGACGAAGCGCGACTCGTCGCCGACGAATTCCGACAGATGCGTCAGGAAGGCGATGACGTCGTGCTTCACTTCGCGCTCGATCTCGTCGATGCGCTCGACGTTGAAGTTCGCCTTGCCGCCGAGATCCCAGATTTTCTTCGCCGCTTCCTTCGGGATGACGCCGAGCTCCGCCAGCGCGTCGCAGGCATGCGCCTCGATCTCGAACCAGATGCGGAACTTGGTGTCCGGGGTCCAGATCGAAACCATTTCGGGCCGCGAATAGCGGGGGATCATGGCGGGCGCCTTTTCAGAAGTGCGGGAATGTCCGAGGGTTTATCAGAAGGCCCCGGAAGGCTCAAGGCCCGGCGGGAAAGGTCGATTTCTCGCCGTTTCATAGGCCGTTTTCCGGTTATGCTCCTTCCAAGAACAATAAACGAGTGAGGGAGGACTTGATGACCGTCCAGTTGAACCGCCGTTCGTTCCTGGGTAGCGCCGCCGCCGGCGCGCTGATCGCGGGGGCCGCCAGCCTCCGGCCGAAATTCGCCTTCGCCGGCGACGAATTTTCCAGCTTCGATGCTATGGGCCAGGCCAAGCTCGTCAAGACGGGGAAAGTGTCGTCGCTCGAACTGGTCGATGCGGCCATCGCGCGCATCGAAGCCGTCAATCCGAAGGTCAATGCCGTCGTCACCGAGTTCTTCGACAAGGCGCGGGCGGCGGCCAAGGGCAAACTGCCCGACAGTCCGCTTTCGGGCGTGCCATATCTCATCAAGGATCTCGATGACGTAAAAGGCACGCGCCAGACGTCCGGTTCGCGGCTGTTTGCGAAGGCGATTTCCGACAAGACATCGCCCGTGCCCGCCAGCGCGATCCGCGCCGGCATGGTGGTTCTGGGCAAGTCGAACACGCCCGAGTTTGGGCTGCTCGGTACGACGGAGTCGCTGCTCCTCGGCGCCTGCCACAATCCCTGGGATCTCGGATATTCGAGCGGCGGCTCCTCGGGCGGTGCGGCCGCGGCTGTTGCATCCGGCATGCTGCCGGTCGCGCATGCCTCGGATGGCGGCGGCTCGATCCGCATTCCGGCTTCCTCGTGCGGCGTCTTCGGCATGAAGCCGTCGCGCGGGCGCATGAATATCGGGCTCGATATGCCGGGCGACATCGCGGTCGAGAATTGCGTCAGCCGCACTGTGCGCGACAGCGCAATGGTGTTCTCCTTGTCGGAAGACGCCAGGCCGCTGACGCCGGTCGGCTTTGTTTCCGGGCCGTCGAAGAAGCGTTTGAAGATCGCTTTCAACACGATGAACTACTATGGCGCCGAGCCGCATCCCGATGTGAAGGCGGCTGTCGAGGCGACGGCGAAACTCTGCGCCGGGCTCGGCCATGAGATCGTCGAGGTGAAGAACCCGATCGATGGCCGCGATTTCATCGACGCTTTCCTCACCATTTGGGCGTCGGGTCCGGCAAGTCTGGTCGCGCTCGCAAAGAGCAAGGGCCTGAAGCCGGAAGACGTGCTGGAGCCCTGGACCATCGGTCTTGCGGAATTTTACGCACAGAAGCCGAAGGATGCGATGCAGGTTTCACTGGCGAAATTCGCGGAAGCGGAAAAGGCCGTCGATGCCTTCATGGCGAATTACGACGCGTGGCTGACGCCGGTTCTCAATTCGCCGGCGCCGAAGCTCGGCGAGCAGGCGCCGACCGTTCCGTTCAAGACGCTTTACGAGCGGACGGTCGAATATGTGACCTACACGCCGATCCACAATGTCGCCGGCACGCCCGCCATGTCGGTGCCGCTCGGCATGAGTGCCGACGGCCTTCCGATCGGCAGCCAGTTCGCCGCGGCGAAAGGCGGCGAGGGGCTTCTCTTCGCGCTCGCCTACGAACTCGAAGCGGCGCAGCCTTGGGCGGGGAAACACGCGCCGGTATTTGCGGGCTGAGGCGCGCGAAGGGGAGGTTCAGATCAAGCCCAGCGACTTGAAGCTCGCGTGGCGGCCCTTGCCGATCACAAGATGATCGTGGACCTGGATGCCGAGCGGCTTTGCCGAGTCGATGATGCGTTTCGTCATCTCGATGTCGGCCGACGAAGGCGTCGGGTCGCCTGAGGGATGGTTGTGGACGAGGATGATCGAAGACGCGTTGAGGGCCAGCGCGCGCTTGACGACTTCGCGGGGATAGACCGGCGTGTGGTCGATGGTGCCCTTCTGCTGCACTTCATCGGCAATCAGCACGTTCTGCCGGTCGAGGAAGAGGATGCGGAACTGCTCGACCGGATTGTAGGACATCGAGGCTGAGCAATAGTCGAGCAGCGCGGTCCATGAGGAAATGACTTCGCGCTTCAGCACCTTCGCCTTGCTGAGGCGCAGGCCCGCCTCGCGCACGATGTGGAAGTCGGCGGTGGTCGCTTCCGATATGCCCTTGATTTCGCGCAGCCGGTGCGGCTCGGCGCTCAGCACTTCGCCGAAGCTGCCGAAAAGGCGGAGCAATTCCTTGGCCAGCGGCTTCACATCGCGGCGCGGAATGGTGCGAAAAAGCAGAAGCTCCAGCAGCTCATAGTCGGGAAGGGCTTCGGGCGCGGCCTGAAAGCGCGTGCGCAACCGCTCCCGGTGGCCGACGTGATGCGGCTTCGGCGGCTTGGCGCTTTTCCCGCCTTCAAGCATTTGTATAAGGCGGGCAGTCGAGACCGGCCGGCGATTTGGTGAAGATCTCCGCGCCGGTCGCCGTCACGCCGATCGAATGTTCGAACTGCGCCGACAGCGAGCGGTCGCGCGTCACGGCTGTCCATCCGTCCGAGAGAATTTTCACACCCGCCTTGCCGGCGTTGATCATCGGCTCGATGGTGAAGAACATGCCCTCTTTCAGCTTCGCGCCTTCGCCGCGCCGGCCGTAATGGAGGATGTTCGGCATGTCGTGGAAGACGAGGCCGACGCCGTGGCCGCAGAATTCGCGGACGACCGAGCAGCGCTCGCTCTCGGCATATTCCTGAATGGCGGCGCCGATGTCGCCGAGCGTCGCGCCGGGCTTCACGGCGGCGATGCCGCGCATCATGGATTCGTAGGTGACCTCGCACAGGCGCGCCGCCTTGCGCGGCACTTCGCCGACGTAATACATGCGGTTGGTGTCGCCGTGCCAGCCGTCCAGAATGTAGGTCACATCGACGTTCACGATGTCGCCGTCGCGCAAGCTGCGGTCGCCCGGAATACCGTGGCAGACGACATGGTTGATCGAGGTGCAGCAGGAATGCCGGTAGCCGCGATAGCCGAGCGTCGCGGGGAGCGCGCCGTTGGCGAGGCCGAAGTCGTAGACCGCGCGGTCGATGTCGTCGGTCGTCACGCCGGGTTTGATGAACGGCACCAGCATGTCGAGCGCGGCGCCCGCCAGCCGGCCGACTTTGCGCATGCCGTCGAACGCGTCCGGGCCATAGAGCTTGATCTGGCCTGTATTGCGTGTCGGGGCGTCAAAAGCGTCGATATAGTTCATGAGGACTTCCGGGGGATGGCTGGACTTCCGCTAACATAATCACTTGGCGAGGGCCGTCCTAGCCCCGCGCTGCGTATTTGTGCGGGGCGGGGCTCCGGGGTTATTCTCGCCCGCATCCCAATTTCCTGCCTGAAGAGGTCATCATGCCGGAGGCCGCCGCCCCGAGCGCCAAGCCGAAAATGGTCACAGCCTGTGTGCTGCTGATCGGCGACGAAATTCTCTCCGGCCGGACCCGGGACACCAACCTGTCCTACATCGCCAAGCACCTGAACCAGATCGGCATCCAGGTGCGCGAGGCCCGCGTCGTGCCGGATATCGAGGCGGAGATCGTCTCGGTCGTCAACGAGGTGCGGGCCCGCCACGACTATGTCTTCACGACCGGCGGCATAGGCCCGACGCATGACGACATCACGGCGGATTCTATCGCCAAGGCTTTCGGCGTCGGCATCGATTATCACCCCGACGCGCTCGCCATTCTCGATGCGCATTATAAGGCGACGGGCGGTGAGTTCACCGTTTCGCGCAAGCGCATGGCGCGCATTCCCCTCGGCGCATCGCTGATCGACAATCCGCTTAGCAAGGCGCCGGGGTTCCAGATCGGCAATGTCTTCGTCATGGCCGGCGTGCCGATGGTGATGCAGGTGATGCTGGACAGCCTGACAGGGCGGCTCGAAGGCGGGGCGACGATGCAGAGCCGCACCGTGAGCGGCCAGATCGGCGAGGGCACGATCGCCGAGAAGCTCGGGGCACTGCAGCAGCGTTACCCCGATGTCGGCATCGGCTCCTATCCCTATTATCGCGGCAAGGTCTTCGGCACGAGCCTGGTGATGCGGGGAACGGATGCGGCGATACTTGACCTGGTAGAGGCCGAGGCGGCGGCGTTGATGCGCGAATATGGCGTCGAGCCGGTCATCGGCGAACCGGCCTGATCGGCCGGTTCCGGCCGTTTCGGCGCTGTCGCCCAATTGCCACAGACTCACCCAACATTACAAAAGATTCAGCTTTTCCGCCGATCTCTGGGGATACAATCTAGGCAGAGTCGGCTAAAGTTCCGAGCTGACAGGGTCTGTCGGTCGCCAAGACAGTCCGTAAGGACGCCGATAGAGGGGGCAGCCTTAGGACCTTGAATAACAGGGACCTTGAAAATAAGGCCTGGGAACGATTTTGGGTCAGCGATACCCGGAGGGAGAGACGCTTATGAAGAAGATTTCTGGCATTGTGGCGCTGGCGTTCGGCGCGTCGTTGATGATGTCCGGCGCGGCGATGGCGCTCGACTCGAGCTTCGACGCCATGTCGAAGGCGGGCAAGCACCAGTTCTATGTCTGGTGCACGGGCGGCAAGAGCTCGGTTCAGTCGGCCGACGGCGCGAACGCCAAGGAAGCCCAGGCGAAGCTCGCCGCTTCCGCCGGCAACAGCTGCTGGCCGGTCTGGCAGGGCCTCGCGGGCTAATCCTCGCGGCGACCTGATTGCAGGTTTTGAACGGCGGTCCCTCGGGGCCGCCGTTTGCTTTTGGGGATTTGCATTTGGGCGGGCGGCCCCGCCTGTGCGTTGCACGGGGCCGCGCGAGCGGGCATATGTGGTGGCGCGGTTGCGCGGGGCCCCTTGGCGAAACTGGTATACGCAGCAGACTTAAAATCTGCTTTCCGAAAGGGAGTGCCGGTTCAAGTCCGGCAGGGGCCACCAGCCGACCCGGCCTGTCTGTTCCGGGGCGCTGCCGGCGGGCGCTGTGAGTTTTCACTGGCGCGAAATGGCACATCCCGAAATCGGAAAAGCAGAATTTCACCCCGGATAATTTTCCACACTTATCCGTCTACGGACGGTATGTGGTGACTTGACGTGACTTTGTCCCCGCCTTGATCCAATTTGGGGACGTTTTCGGCACGCGGCGTGTCACATTTATTGGCCGCACGGCGAGAGGGTGTATTCTGCCGGCATGCGACTTCTCGATGTGAGTCGCGGCAAAGCGGCATGGGCCGGTGCAACTCCGGACCTTCGGGAGATTCCAATGAAAAAACTTGCAATCGTTGCAGCCGTCGCCGGCTGCGCAATTTCGTTTTCGGCATCGGCCGATGAAATGTCGGGCGGTTCCGCCGCGAACTGGGGCGGCTTTTATGCCGGCGTGAACGCAGGCGCCGCCGTCAACAATGAACAGACCGACTACGGCTATTCCTACCTGCCGGGCAATGGCACCGGAAATTTCAGCGATGCATTCGGCAATGCGGCCGACAATACCCCCGGCGGTTCGGGGACGGACGGTCCGCTCAATGTCGTCGGCCTGAACGCCGTGCAGAGCGCGAAGGCACAGGGGATTCTTGTCGGCAGCCTCGGTTCCTCCAACCACAGCGTTTTCATCGGGGGCGCGCAGGCCGGCTTCAACTGGCAGATGAACAATTTCGTTTTCGGTCCTGAAGCCGATCTCGCCTATCTCGGCGACGGTGAAAGAAAAGGCTACACGGGGACGACGACGCCGCCGCCTCCCGGCGGCTTCACCAATTCCGGCAGCAGCCGCTCTTCGGTCGATTGGCTGTCGACGGTCAGGCTGCGGGCTGGTTATGCCTTCGATCGCGCGCTCGTCTACGCGACGGGCGGTCTCGCCTTCGGCGGCGTCAAATCGGAATCGTCTTCGGTCGGCACAGACGGCAGCACGACGGACACCTTCTACGGCTCGAAGTCGGAAACGCGGACAGGCTGGGCGTTGGGCGGCGGTCTCGAATATGCCATCGACGATCATTGGACCGCGCGCGTCGAAGGGCTCTATTACGATCTCGGGTCGGTCAGCTATGCCGTCGCGCCTCAGGATCTGGCTTCGGCGGCCGAAGGTCTTTCGACCACTGCCAGCCACAAGTTCGACGGTTCGATTTTCCGCATCGGGCTGAACTACCGCTTCTGATGGTCTTTAAGCCCGGCCCTCTCGGGGGCCGGGCCTTTCGCCCAGGCAGGGGCTGCTGAGTTCAGTTTCCGCATTGGCCTTATTCGCGGTTGCCGGGAGTGCGCATCGCGCCGATGCCGCGGCGCAGCTTGGCGGAAGCCAGATCGTTTTTGATTCAGGTGCAATCGTCATTGCGAGCCCCGAAGGGGTGCAGCAATCCAGATAGCCACAATTGAAGACAGGATTGCTTCGTCGCGGAGCCCGTCCCCGGGGCCTCAACCGCGCGGTCCTGACCTTGTCGAAATACTCGCACAGGACGGGGCCGGAAAATTCTTGGGGTTGAATGAACAACAGGCCGGCGCGCGGAACCACGGGCGTGTGGTGCGTGCCGGCCTGTTGCTGTGAGAAGATCAGCCGGTGTCTGGTTCAGGCACCGGCTGATGCCCTGTTCATGCCTTCTGGACGAATTCCTCGTAGTAGACCGCCTGGGCGGTCGCACCGAGCCGCACTTCGTCCGGCTGGATGATGTTCTTGTAGTCGTCGGACTTGTAGAAAGCCTGCACCGCCGCGATGTCGTCGTACCAGACCTCGGCGATGAAATCGAAGGGGGTTTCCTTGCCGGGCCGCTGGACGGCGAAGTTGACCGTGTACTTGCGCATGTTGGTGCAGGTTTTCACGGTCAGCGGTGCATGAGTTTCAAGATAGTACTTCTTGAACTCTTCAAAGGTTTTGTCCGGGCCTTTTTTGCCGGTGAAAATCAATTTTATCATGGTTCAGTCTCCCTTTGGTTGCGTGACGATTTCGTTTGATGGTTTTGCCGAACGGGTAATGAATCAGGCGTCGGCCCAGGGCTGCAAAACGACCTTGCCCAGAGTCTTGCGGCCTTCCATGAGCCGGTGCGCTTCGGCGGCCTGCGAGAGCGGCAGCATCTGGCCCACGTGAACCGACAGCTTGCCGGACACGACGAAGCCGATGATCTCGCGCAGGGTCGATTGGATGAGGTCGGGGAACGCGAAGTACTTGCTGATGTAGAAGCCCGTCACCGTGCGGTTCATGTAGGACAGATCCCAGGGCGCGATCTGGGCGGTCTGGCCGCTGGCCTGGCCGACGACGATCAAACGTCCGAAGAGCGCCAATGTATCGATCGCCTGGTTGAGGGTTTCACCTCCGGCCATTTCAATCACCACATCGACGCCACGGCCGCCGGTCAGTTCCCGGACCTTCTCGGCCCAGCCCGGCTGGGTGTAATCGACCGAGGCGTCCGCGCCGAGACGTTCGGCGGCGGCGCGCTTCTCTGGCGAGCTGGCGGCGGCGATGACTTTGCTGGCGCCGTAAAGCTTGGCGAGCTGGACGGCGAAGGATCCGACCCCGCCGGCGGCGGCATCGACGAGCACGGTCTCGCCGGGCGCCAGCCGCGCGGCGTTGCGAAGCGAGATGGCCGCCGTCAGTCCGTGGGCGACCAGCGCGGCGGCCTGCGCCGAGCTGACGCCCGGCGGCAGCGGAATGACCCTTGCGGCCGGCACGCAGATATATTGCGCATAGCCGCCCGCGCCGGGAGCGACAAAGACCTGGGCTCCGACGGCGACCGATGTGACCGCCTTGCCGATGGCCACGACCGTGCCCGCGACTTCGATGCCCAGAATGAAGGGCGGCGGCGAGGGCTCGGGATAGTCGAGCCCGCCGCGCCGCATCGTGTCGGAGAAGTTCACGCCCGCCGCCTCGACCCGGATCATGACTTCCCAGTCCCGCGGCGTCGGGTCCGGTACATCTTCGTAAACGAGAACTTCGGGGCCGCCTGTCTTGTGGAAGCGTACTGCTTTCATTTTTTCGTTTCCGCCCTGTGCGTGAAAGTGTCGGTTCGCCTGCGTGTTGCAGGCGTTTGCAATGAGGGTGGCCCGCTCTTTCAGGCGGGCCGACGGGCGGAAGCGTAACAGGCGTGGGGCCAAAGGGGGTTGCGCCTTGCGCCCTTCCGGTGGCAGGTTGCGCCACATGTCTGAAAGCCCGACGCTCCAGCACCTGCCCATGTCGATGGGCTACTTCCGGTTGATCCTGCGCTCCTTCGGCGACGCACCGGAGCGGCGGGCGGCCATTCTGGCCGGCACGGGCGTGACCGACGAGGTGCTGGGCGACCCCTCCGCCGAGATCAGCCTCTTCCAGCAGGTGCGGCAGGTGGAAAACCTCGCCGATCTGGTGGGCGAGGACTGGGTGTTCCGGGCGCCCGGGCTATGGAATCCGACGGTGCATGGCCCTCTGGGGGTCGCCTCCATCGCGGCGCCCGACCTTGCCGCCATGATGGATGTCGTCACCCGGTTTGCCTTTGTGCGCGCGCCGTTTCATGGAACATCGCTGCGGCGCGGGCCGCGCTGGAGCCAGATCGAGTTCGATCTGACGGTTCCCCTCGACGAGCGGATATGGCGACCGCTGATCGAAATCACTTTCGTCTCGATGAGGGCGGGAATCGCCACGATACTGGCGGCGCCGCCGACCGAGGCTCGTTACTTCTTCGCTTGCGCCAAGCCGCCCCACGCCGCCGAGGTTCGCGCCATCCTCGGCGATGACGTTACTTACGATGCGCCGCGCAATGCGATCCGGTTTCCCTCGGCATGGCTGGCGCTGCAATCTCCCTTCGCCGATGCCGCGCTCTATGATGTCGCGGTGGCCGAGTTGCAGGCGGCCGTTCGCCATATCACCGAGCCTGTCGCGCTGCGGAGCCGGATCGAGAGATTGCTGAGCGCCTTGCCGGCGGGTCACCTTGCGGCCGACGAGGCGGCCCGGTTCATCGGGGTTTCGCGTCGCACCTTGGTGCGGCGGCTCGCGGAGGCCGGCGTGAGCTATCGTCAGCTTGTCGATGCTGAATTGCGGAACCGGGCCCAGCGGCTGTTGCAAGACGGTCGCCTCTCCCGCGCGCGGATCGCCGAGAAGCTGGGCTATCGCGATCCGACCAGCCTGAGCCGCGCCCGCCGCCGCTGGTCGCGGGGCTCATGCGCCTCCAACTGACGCGCGGCCGGCATGATTGTATAGTGGCGGCATATCATGCGGCGGGGGTTATGTATGTCGTCTGAAATGCATCGCGGTCCGATCAGCGCCGGCAAGCACGCGGCGATCCTGAAGGCGGGCCTGCAACATTTTCTGAGACACGGCTATAGCGGCGCGAACGTCGCCGAAATTGCCGGCGAGGCCGATGTGTCGACGGCGACGCTTTACAAATATTTCCGGTCGAAGGAAGAGCTTTTTGCGGCTGTTGTCGTCAACGCCGCGCAATCGGCCGCGGGCTATTCCGACTTCGCGCAGATGGAGGGAAGTGCCGCCGAGATTCTGACGAAGATCGCCGAGCGTTATCTCGATGTTCAGTTCGACAACCGGGTCAACGATCTTCACCGCATCGTCATCGGCGAGGTGGTGACCGCGCCGAAGCTTGCCAGGGAGATGTACCAATATGTTGTCGAGCGCCGTCATGAGAGTTTCAGACTGGTGCTCGATGCGATGGTCTCCCGGGGGCTTTTGCGGCCGCATGACACGGCGTTGAGCGCGTCTCTTGCGACGGGGATGATCAAGGAGCTCGTGATATGGCCGGCGCTTTTCGACCCGGCTTACCGGCCGCCGGAGAATATCCGGGAGCAGGTGCGCGAGGGCATCGAGCTTCTGCTCAGCTATTACGGTTCAAAGTCGGTTTCGGGCGCCTGAAACGCCCCGGCGATCAGGCCCGGGCTTTTTCGCGGTGTATCGCGTTTGCCGGCGCGGCCTCCGAGGCTTTCAACGCGGCGTCGAACTTGTAGAGCGTCGAGCAATATGGGCAGATGATTTCGGTGCCGCGGCCCATGTCGAGATAGACATGCGGATGGTCGTAGGGCGGGGTCGCGCCGATGCATTCGAATTCATGGACGCCGATGCGGATTTCGGCCACGCCCGCGTCGTTGGTGAATTTCGGTGTGCCTTCGCCGTGCATCGCTCAGCCTCTCGCCCGTGTCTGATACCGGCCTCAAACTAGTCCGCCGCGCAGGGCTTTTCCAGCCGAAATCATGCCCATGTCAGGCTCCTGCAAATCCAAAGCGCGGGGAATGACTCCGCACTCTTTCGGCGACGATTTGGACAGGCCGGCCTAATGGCTTGGCCGTTCGCGTGGGCTTGGGCATACTTCCCAACTATGTTGGCGAGCGGGGCAAAGATCCCGCCGCCGGGAGGATGCCGGGAGGTCTAGATGTCAGACGTGGCGGGCCGACACCGGCCTCTTTTGCGCTGGGCGCTGCTTGCATTCGCGTTTCCGTCCGCGCCGATCCCGGCTATGGGCCTTCCGCTCGTTGTTCATCTGCCACCCTTCCACGCGGGCGCGCTCGGTCTTGGGATCACCGTCGCCGGCTTCGTTCCGGGCGGCGAAAATACGGCGGCGGCTGCGGTGGAAACGCGGACGCTTGCGCCAGGCGATCCGCGATCTTCCGGCGCAGCCGCCGGCTGATTTTCACGCGACCATTCATTTCTTCCCATTTCGAGGAGCATCGCCCGATATGGCTGAACCGAAGCACTCTGCCCGTCGCCTGCTCGCATATGCCGGGCCGTCGATTCCC
Organism: Parvibaculum sp.; assembly: GCA_036384055.1. GTDB lineage: Bacteria > Pseudomonadota > Alphaproteobacteria > Parvibaculales > Parvibaculaceae > Parvibaculum. The sequence goes on along the minus strand of DASVNC010000147.1, from coordinate 231 downwards.
ATCGCGGCGCTCGGCTTGCCGCTGGCGGTTTACCTGCCACCGTTCTATGCGGGTTCGATGGGGCTCGGCCTTGCTGCGGTCGGCACGGTCTTCATGCTGGCGCGGCTCTGGGACGTGGCGATCGACCCGCTTCTCGGCATTCTCTCCGACCGCATCATCACGCGATGGGGGAGGCGGCGCTTGTGGGTGGTGCTCTCGGTGCCGATCATGATGGTGTCGAGCTATTACATC
>DASVNC010000146.1:0-22218 GCA_036384055.1 Parvibaculum sp. | reverse complement strand
TCGGCATCCGCAAACCCGATCCGCGCATCTATCAGATGGCCTGCGAGACGCTCGGCGTTTCGCCCTCGGCTTGCGTCTATCTCGACGATCTCGGCATCAACCTGAAGCCCGCCGCGGCGCTCGGGATGAAGACGATCAAGGTTGGTGAACCCGAAAAGGCGCTCGTCGAATTGCAGGCTGCCGTAGGGTTTCCGGTCGGCTGACGGCCACCGCTTGAGAGAGACCGCTCGGCAGGCCTAAGCTTCCCTCAACAAGAAGACGAGGGAGGATTTGCCATGCTGAGACCCAAGGCCGAGAAGCTCGATCTCGAGGGCCGTCCGGATCTGAAAGACCCGGACCTCTATATGCGCAACGAGCACCACGAGGTCTTTCGCGCGCTGCGGGCCCATGAGCCGGTTTACTGGAACCCGGAAGCGGACGCCGCCGGCTTCTGGGCGGTCACGCGGCATGCCGACATCGAGGCGATCTCAAAAAATCCGAAGGTCTTTTCGTCCGCCAAGAATATGGGCGGACACCGCATCTTCAACGAGAACGAGATCGACGAGAACCAGACCGACGCCAGCATGATCTCGATGGACCCGCCTGAGCATGCCGCCTACCGGCGCATGGTGACGCCGGGCTTCGTCCCCAAGCGCATCACCAATATGGAAGACCGCATTCGCGCACGGGTGACGCGACTTCTCGACGGGCTGGCCGAGAAAGGCCGGAACGGCAACGAGGTCGAGTTCGTCTCGGCGATTGCCGCGGCCCTGCCGATCGAGGTGCTGGCCGAACTTTTCGGCGTGCCAGACAGCGACGGCCCGAAACTCTTCGAATGGTCGAACGCCACCGTCGGCGAGGACGATCCGGAGCTTCGCGTCTCAGACGATTATATGCGCCGGTGCATCGTCGAGATGGCGACCTATGCGGCGCAGCTCTGGCAGAAGCGGCTGGCGGAGCCGGGCGAAGATCTGATCTCGATGCTGGCGCACTCGAAAATCCCGAATGCCGAGGGCAAGGCCGAGCCGATGACCTTCCCAGCCTATATAGGCACTTTCATTCTGCTTGTCGTCGCCGGCAACGAGACGACACGCAATTCGATTTCGGGCGGGCTGCTGGCGCTTTCCGAATTTCCGGAGGAACGCCGGAAGCTGCTCGACAATCCGGCGCTCATTCCAAGCGCCGTGCAGGAAATCGTCCGCTGGGTCAGCCCCGTGCTTCACATGCGGCGAACCGCTGCCGAAGACACTGAAATCGGCGGCCAGGCGATCAAGAAGGGCGACAAGGTGGTGATGTGGTATGCGTCGGCCAACCGCGACGAGGAGGTCTTTCCCGACCCTTATCGTTTCGACGTCACGCGTTACACCGATCCGCAGGCGGCGACGCAGCTTGGCTTCGGCGCGGGTCAGCATTTCTGCCTCGGCTCGAGGCTTGCGGAATTGCAGCTCAAAGTCCTCTTCGAGGAGTTGCTGAGGCGCTTCCCCGACATCCATGCCTCGGGGCCAGTGCGGCGGCTGCGCTCGAACTTTATTGCCGGGATCAAGGAAATGCCGGTGAAACTCACCGCCTGATCTCACGGAACGAGAAAGGCCGCGCCATCCGGCGCGGCCTTTTTGCTTTCGCTGCTTCGCGTTTTAGCGCTTGGCCTCGGCGGCCGCGCGGGCGGCGTCGGACGCCGCCTTGTCGAGGCCGATCTCGCTTGCCAGCCGGGCGATCATGACGTCTTCCAGACGGTCCAGATGACCGTCGGCGAGCGCGACTTCCCAGATCATGCGCAGAACATCCTTGCGCTCGTCGATCGAGAAGCTGCCGGCAACGGTGCGGGTGAAGATCGACTCGCCATAGGGAATCTTCTGGCGCTGTTCGGCAAGCTCGACCAGCGTTTCGGCGTCTTCCGGCGTCAGCTTGAAGTGCTCCCCAACGACGCGCTTGATCGCCGTGCGTTCGTCCGCGGCGAAATCGTTGTCGCGACGGGCCGCCTCAACCATGAGCGCCGCAGCGGCAAGCCGCTTGGTCTCGGGCGCCACCGGCGTCGAAGCCGCCGCAGCCTGTTTCTTCAGTTTGTCGATGATCTTGTCCAGCATATCCGTTCGCTCCCGTTGGAGCCGCCCCCCGGGAGCGACCCCCCATTTAATCCCATTCGGGCGCAGCTTAGCGCGGCGAGGGAACCATGTCGCCCTCGCCGCGCGGCTTGCCCGATTTAATGCGCCATCGCGTTCTTGCGGACCTTCACCGGCGAACGCCGCGGAAACACCATGTCCAGAACCACGGCCAGAGCCGGGAGCACCGTCACGGCCATAATCATGTTGATCATGAACATGAAGGTCAGCAGCAGTCCCATATCGGCCTGGAACTTCAGCGCCGAGAAAGCCCAGGTCGAGACGCCGATCGCCAGTGTGATCGCCGTGAAAACCGTCGCCATGCCCGTTTCAAGCAATGCGAGCTTGAAGCATTCGGTAATGTTGCGCCCTTCGGCCAGATGGTACTGGATGCGGTTGTAGATATAGAAGGCGTAATCGACGCCGATACCGACCGCCAGCACCATGACCGGCAGCGTCGCCACCGTCAGGCCGATCTGCAGCATTTCCATGAACCAGTAGCCAAGGAAGGTTGCGAAGGTCAGCGGCAGGCAGCAGGCGATGACCGCACGCCAGTCGCGGTAGGTAATCGTGACGAGCGCGACGATGACGACATAGACCCAGAGCATCATCGGCAGTTCGGATTGCGAGATTTCCTCGTTCACCGCCGCCTGCACGCCCATGTTGCCGGAGGCGAGGCGCAGGTTGACGCCTTCCATCTTATGCTCGGTGCGGAATTTCTTCACCGCCGCAACGGCCGTCGCGATGGTCGTCGCCTTGGCGTCGGTGAGGAAGATCAGGTGCGGAAGCAGCGTGCATTCCTGGTTCATGATCGCGCTGTGGCCGGGCACTGTCTGCACGGCCTGGGCGAGCGCGTCCTTGTTGCGCGGAATGTCCTGCCATTTCAGGTTGCCTTCGTTCCAGCCGGCGCTCGAGGATTTGACCGCGAAAGGCAGAGAAACGACCAGCGTGACGCCCGGCGTGTTCTCCATGTACCAGGAAAACTGGTTCAGATAATTCAGCGTGGGATAGTCGACGCAGGCGTCTGGCGGCGTCTCGACGACAACCGTCAGCAGATTGAGGCCGAGCGCGAATTTGGAGGCGATGTCGCGCGAGTCGACATTGTAGCGCGCGTCCTCACGAAGTTCCGGCGTGCCGGCATGAAGCGCGCCGACGTGGCGGTTGCGGCTTTCGAAAGCGGCGACCGCGAAGAGGACCACCGAGATGCAGAGGACGACGATCGCCGAGCGCGGATTGGCGACGTTGCCCAGCACGCGCATGACCTTCAGCCGGAACTCGCGGGCCCTGGCGACGCGGTCCACGAAGCCCTCGTCGAACTTGAAGTAGCTGACGACGAGCGGGAGCATGATGAGGTTGGTGATGATCTTCAGCGCGACACCGATGGAAGCCGTGATGGCGAGCTCGCGGATCATGGCGACGGGAATCAGGTAGAGCGTTCCGAAGCCGACCAGCGTCGTCGTCAGAGCCATCGAACCGGGCACGAGAAGACCCGAGAAGCTGGCGCGCGCCGCGTCCATGCTCGATGAGCCCTGGCTGATCGCCGCCGTGACGAGATTGATCTGCTGCACGCCATGACTGACGCCGATGGCGAAGACCAGGAACGGCACCAGAATCGCCAACGGATCGAGGCCATAGCCCAGCAGGTTCAACAGCGCGAATTGCCAGACAACCGACGTCAGCGAGGCAAAAAGCGTCGCGCCGGTGAGAAGCAGCGAGCGCGAGTAGAGATAGACCGACAGTGCCGTCAGCAGGAAAGCGACGACGAAGAAGACCAGCACGCCCTTGGCGCCGGCAGCGATGTCGCCGATCGATTTGGCGAAGCCGATGATGCGGACTGTGTATAGGTCGTTCTCATACTTATCCCGGATCTGCTTTTCGAGTTTGGCGGCGAGATCGAAATAGTCGAGTTTCTGGCCAGTCGAGGGGTCGTAGTCCTGAAGCTCTGCCGAAACCATCGCCGCGGTGAAATCGTCCGAGACGAGGCGGCCGACGAAGCCACCGCGGATGACGTTGCTTTCGATCTTGGCAAGCGCCTCCGGCGTCATGGTGTCGGCGGTCACCTTGCCGGAAATCACGTCGTCGGCGCTGATGCCTTCCTCGGTGATTTCGACATAGCGTGTGTTCGGCGTCCAGAGCGAGGTCACGGTCGGGCGCGAAATGCCCGGCAGGAAGAAGATGTCGTCGGTCAGGTTCTTGTAGGTCTTGAAAAAGTCCTTGTTCCAGATCGATCCGGATTTGGGCTCCAGAACCACGATGATGCGGTTCGAGCCGAAAAGCTGATCGCGGTATTGCTGGAAGGTTTTGATGTATTCGTGGCCTATCGGCAATTGCTTGTCGAAGCCTGCGGTCATATGCAGCTGGAAGGCGAAGTAGAGCGCCATGACCGTTACGACGGCCAGCGCCATGAGAATCACGCTGCGGGCACCGAACACAACATTCTCAAGAAACTTTATCATGGACTACACCTGTTTCCCCCGCCGTCCCGCAAACCCGCGGAGGCGGCCCGATTACGATTCCAAGTTTCGGTCTCGACGTGAACCTCTGTGTACGGATCAATTCACAGGCAGGCCCGGCATCGAAATTCAGTCAAATCGCTTCGGAGGATTCTGACAGGCTTAAGGCGCGGTTTTCCGGATGGATACCCGCGCGACGCTTGTAATCCGTCAGGATTACCCCCTCCCAAGGACGTCACTCTCTCTTTTTTGCGGGACAGCCCCGCTGCCCACAATCGTGGAGTCATCGTCCGCACTTCTGTCTCGGATAGCACAAATTTCAGCGGCTTGTAACGGGTGAGGCCGAAATTCAACAACGACAATTGTAAAAACTAGACCGCGGTCCAGGTTAAGCCCTTGTTCATAAAGGTGACGCGAGCGTCATTTTAATTGACCTGCCGATGCAATGCTTATATTTTTGTAAGTAGCAGGCCCCGCGAGACGCGCCGCATGAAGCCGCCAGACCGCGATGGGACGATTGGCGATCAGACAAGATCAAGATGGAGAAAAGCATGAGCGAAGTGCGGCAGATCACCAAAGACGATGCCTATGATGCGGTCGCTCCGGACGACTTTCCGGCCATGATGAACGTCGATCGCTACAATGCGCGCTCGACCGCCTTCGACAAGATCATTTCGGCGACCCATGACCATTTCTGGGATCCGCTCGACACGAAATACATCGACTATTCCGAGCCCTTCGACATCGAGAATGAATTCATTCTGCCCGAAGAGTTCATCATCGAGCTGCGCCTGCCGAGTTTCGAGAAGCTGACGCACAAGCAGAAAGTGCGCTTCGCCAACGAGAGCGCGCGCTGGATGCTCTCCTCGATCCTTCACGGCGAACAGGGCGCGCTGGCGCTGTCGGCTTCGCTCTGCCACGTTCTTCGGGATCCGGGCGCGCAGGAATACGCCGCCAACCAGGCGCGCGAAGAAGCCCGCCACGTCACCGGCTTCGCGAAGTACATCGAAGCGCGCTGGGGCAAGCCGCTGCCCGTCGGAAAGACGCTGGGCGATCTCCTCACCGACATTGTCGGGTCACGCGAGGTCTATAAGAAGATCGTCGGCATGCAGATGCTGGTCGAGGGGCTTGCTATGGGCGCCTTTGCAACCTTCTACGCCAATTCGCGCGATCCGCTGATGGTGAAGCTGATGCAGCTTGTGATGACGGACGAAGCCTTCCACCACAAGTTCGGCAAGATCTGGGCCGACCGCACGATCCCGAAGCTCAGCGACGAAGAACAGAACATCATCGAGGATTGGGCGGCTTCGTGCTTCCAGACGCTGCTTTTCAACCTTGTGAACCCGGAGCAGAAGCAGCTTCTCTACAAGGAATTCGGCATCGACTGGCAGCAGGTCACCAATGAGATGATCGAAGCCGTCACCGACGAGAAGCGCAAGGAAGACATGCGCGACGCGACCAACATCTTCCGCGTGCTCATCAAGACGCTGCTCAAAGCCGGCATCATCACCGACCGCACCAAGGCTTTCTATGCGACCTATGTCGATATGGACGAGCTGAAGAACGAAGGCGACCGGATGGTCGGCGACGATATCGCCGAAGACGGCATCCGCTACCTGCAGAAGATCAACTTCGGCGCCAATGTCGACGCGCTGAAGAACGTCTCGGTTTCCGCTGCCGAGTAAACGTACCCTCCACGATCCCGGTCTTTGAAGGGCGGCTCGCGAGAGCCGCCCTTTTTCTATGCGCCGGCAAACGGGCGCTGATAGGCTCGCCCGCATGTACGATGAACCGGCCCAGGAAAACCTTCACGCGGAGATCTCGGCAGCGACCGATGCCTTGCCGCCGCCGCCCTGGGCCCCCGCCGGCGAAGGCCTGTGGGCCCGCGTCTACGACCTGGGTGACGGAACGGTCCTCAAGATCGTCCGGCGGCATGGCGGGCTCGGTTCGGGCGATGCCAAGCTCGCCCGCGAAGTCAAGGCGCTCGAACTTCTCGGCGGGCTCACGAGTGCGGCGATCCGCGTGCCGCGCCTCATCGCACACGGATTTTTCGAGAACAGCTATTTCGGCGCGGGGCCGGCGCTTGCGGGGTGGATGCGCAGCGAACGCCTGCCCGGACTGCCCCTCGATGACAGCGGGCTCTGGGGTCTTCAGCCCGCCGAACGCGACAGGCGCGGCGAGGATCTGGGCGCGGCCATCGCCGAGTTTCACCAGCTGGCGACCGCACGCGCGGGCGTGCCGACGATGCTTGGGGACAGCCTTGCACGCAGCATCGACGAGGCGCTTGCCCGGATCAGCGCGCCCCGGCAGAGGGCGGGGCTGAAGCGTCTCAAGGAAATGTGGCTTGCGGGAAAAGGCACGCCCGTCTTTCTGCATGGCGACATCAACTTCCGGAATGTTCTCCATCAGCGGAGCGGTCCGGCCAGTCTCGTCGATTTCGCCGAAACGGGCTCTGGCGTCCTTGAGGCCGACTTCAGGACGCTGGATACGCCCGGCCCGCTGCGCGACGCGATCTATCGCGGCTACGCGGCCGTCTCCGGTGCGAAGCCCGACCCCGATCGTTGCCGCATGGCCGTTGCGGCGAATGCCGCCGTTTATCTCGCGCTGCACGGCGAGAGCGGACATCCGCGCGAAGCCTTCCGCCGCCGCGCCTGGCTCGACGAAGCGTTGCGGCAGGCGGGCGTCGAAGAGTAACGTCCCGTCATGAGCTCCAAAACCGACAACGAAGCCGGCCTCGATATCGAGGACAGCTTCCGGCTGTTCGACGGACGGCAATCGCCGACGGCGGCGGCCGTGCAGCGCGGCTGCGGCCGGCTGCTCGCGCAGATGAACTACACCGCGCTCACCGAGCTCACGCTGGCGACCGGACGGCGCGCCGACATCATTGCGCTTGGGCCCAGGGGCGAGATCATCATCGTCGAAATCAAGTCGAGCCTGACCGACTATCTGACCGATGGAAAGTGGGAGGAATATCTCGACTTCTGCGATCGGTTTTTCTTCGCGGTGCCGCCGGATTTTCCGCGCGAGGTCATTCCGCTCGAAGTCGGCCTCATCATCGCCGACAAGTACGACGCCGAAATCCTGCGCGAGGGCGAGCATGACGCGGCCTTGCCGCCGGCGCGGCGCAAGGCGCTGACGCTGCAATATGCGCGTGTCGCGGCGCGGCGCGTCTACCGATTTCTCGATCCGGACTGAAGCCTAGAGCCGTTTCGATTTTCATGGAATCGCGAAACGGCTCTAACTATTTATTTCGGCGCGGCTCCTGACGGAAAACCGCTGCACACTTTTCCTGGAACCGCTCTATTTCGGCGCGCGCTTGGCCAGGATGCGCTGCAGCGTGCGGCGATGCATGTTGAGGCGGCGCGCCGTCTCTGAAACATTGCGGTCGCAAAGTTCGTAGACGCGCTGGATATGTTCCCAACGCACGCGGTCGGCGGACATCGGATTTTCCGGCGGAAGCGCCTTGTCGCCGGTGCGGGCAAGAAGCGCCGCCTCGATTGCGTCGGCATCGGACGGCTTCGCCAGATAATCGACGGCGCCGAGCTTCACCGCGGCGACGGCGGTGGCGATGTTCCCATAGCCGGTCAGGACGACGATACGCGCCTCGGGGCGGGCTTCCTGTACGGCGGCGACAACATCGAGACCGTTGCCGTCCTCGAGCCGCAGATCGACGACCGCAAAGCCCGGCTTTTTCGCGCGGGCTTCCGCCTTGCCGTCCTTCACGGTGTTCGCCACCGTCACCTCGTAACCGCGCGCCTCCATAGCCCGGGCAAGCCGGGTCAGGAAAGGCGCGTCATCGTCAACGAGCAGCAGCGTCCTGTCCTCTGGAATGAAGGGGGCCGGCTGATCTTCGGGTTTTTCATTCATTTTCTGCAACTTCGCCGCCTTCCAGGCCCGCACGCTCGGGCCTTGCCAGATATGCGCGGATTTTAGGCTCTTCGGCCGGTCAGGCCAACTCCGGAGAAAGCCCTATGCGGGGGCCGGGAAGGCCGAATCGGCCTCGATCGCCTCGCGCGGCCAGACCACGGTCACCATCGCCCCGGCGCGACCGTCGTCGCGATTGGCGATTTCGACCCTGGCGCGGGTGCGTTCCAGCAGCGTCTTGGCGATAAAGAAACCGAGGCCCATGCCCTCGTGCTCGGCGTCCGGCTCGGAAGCGGCTGCCGCGCGGGGCCGGGTGGTCACATAGGGTTCGCCGATCTTCTCGATCACCTCGGGCGCAAATCCCGGCCCGTCATCCATGATGGTGAGCGCGATCCGGCGGCTGTCGTAGACGACGGTGACCACCACTTCGGTGCGGGCGAAGTCGGCGGCGTTCTCGATGAAATTGCCGAGCCCGTAAAGAATTTCCGGGCGGCGCCATATTTCCGGCTCATGCACATCGTCCTCGCCGGCGATGATCGAGATACGGAAGCGGACATCGAGATCGCGATGGGGCCCGATGACTTCGTCGAGCAGCACATGGAGCGGCAGACGCGAGTAGAGGGCGTCCTCGCCCTTCGGTTCGCGCGAAAGGCGAGAGAGAATTTCCTTGCATCGCTCAGCCTGGCTCGCGAGCAGATCGAGGTCTTCCCGCATCTCCGCGTCGCTCAGACCGCCGCGCTGCAATTCCTTGGCGACAAGTGCGATGGTGCCGAGCGGTGTGCCGAGTTCATGCGCGGCCGCGGCGGCAAGGCCGTCGAGCGCCGAGAGACGTTGAGCGCGCGCAAGCACAAACTGCGTTGCCGACAAGGCCGCCGACATGCGCTTGGATTCTTGCGAAATGCGCCAGGCATAGGCCGCCATGAAACCGAGGCCGAGACTGATCGCCGCCCAGTTGCCGAGCAAATAGAGAAACGGCAGGCTGAAGGGCTCGCCCGGCCGCCAGGGCAGCGGCATGTGGAAGAAGGCGAGCACCGTGACATAGAAGAATGAGAGTGCGAGGAGAAGCACCGTGCTCGTCAACGAAAGTGTCGTCGCCGAAATCGTCACCGGCGCCATGAAGAGAAGCGCGAAGGGGTTCTGCAAGCCGCCCGTGAGGAAAAGCAGCACCGCAAGCTGGGCAAGGTCGATGGCGAAATAAACCGCCGCCTGCCAATCGGGAAGACGCACGGTGGAGCGATAGCGCAGCGTCAGAAAGACATTGAGCCAGGCCGACGCCGCAATCGCCGTCAAGCAAAGACCGAGCGGCAGCGGAAAATCGAAGACGAGATTGACGAGAAGCACCGCGACGACCTGGCCCGCGATCGCCAGCCAGCGCAGAAGCACCAGCGTTTGCAGCCGGACACGGCCCGCTTCGACGACGACGCTGTTCGTCGCGGCGGTGCCGCCGGCGAGAAACCGGCGTCTCAGCCAGCGCATGCTTCCATGATCTTCGACGATAGCCATCAGGGCCCCCGCTGCTTCTCCGCCGGAGTATAGCGCGGGAGCGCCTTCGGGTTCACCTGTTGGAAGGCCAGCCGCGCAAGGGCCGCGTTTCGCCGATGGCCATCACCCAGACGTCGCCGTCGGCAAAGCCCGCCGTTTCGCCTGCGGCACGAAAGCGCACCGGCGGCTCGAAGGGCGGTTCGACGGTCAGCAGCACCGTGCCCCAATGCATACCGACCACGCGGCGCGCCTTGAGGTCGAGGGCCATCTGCACCGCCTCTTCCGGCGTTGCATGAGAGGCCTTCATCATCTGCCGGGGCTCATAGGCGCCGATGCCGAGCAGCGCCGTATCGAAGGGACCGTATTGCTTGCCCAGCTCTTCAAAGACCGGGCCGTAGCCAGAATCGCCGCCGAAGAAAAGCTTGTGGGTGGCGCTTTGCAGAGCGAAGCCCGCCCAGAGCGTCCGGTTGGTGTCGAAGCCGGAGCGGCGCGACCAGTGAACGACCGGCAGCGCCGTGACGCTGACGCCCTTGATCGTATGGCTTTCATGCCAGTCGAGTTCGACGACGTGGGGGAAGCCGCGTTCACGGAAGAAGTCGCCGAGTTTCAGCGGCACGACGACCGTCATATGCGACTTATGCGGCAGCTTGGCCAGCGCGCGTTCGTCGAGATGGTCGTAATGATTGTGACTGACAACCAGAAGATCGATGCGCGGCAGCTCGGAAACCGGGATACCCGATTTGACGAAACGGCGAGGCCCGAGGCCCGCGGGGCCAGCATTGGTCGTGAGGTAGGGATCGGTCAGCACCGTCAGACCGCCGATGCGGATAAGGAAGGCCGCGTGACCCAGCCAGGTCAGAAAGTCTTCGGGCGCGTCGATATGCGCTTCGAGCGAACGAACCGCTTCGCCGCGCGGAACCACGTGCCCCTCAGGCACTTCAACCTTCCGCATGCCGCGTTTCAGCATTTCGAGGAAGAAGGGTCCGGAATGTTTCATCCGGGCGAGACTGCGGCTCGGGCTGCCCTTCGGATTGCGAAAAGAGCCGTCGGGCAAATGATGATAGGGGCGCGTATCGCCGCCCTGCCCTTCATCGGCGCGTGGCCTCCGCTTCCCGTGACCGGGCTTTGCGCGTGAAGGCTTTTCGGTTGTGTCCATTGCCCTTCAAAGATAGGGCTGCGGAAGACGAACGGAAAGGCCTTGCGCTTCCTTATTCGCCGTTTTCGGCACGCCGCAACAACGTCGTGATGTCGTCGAAATTGTGCTCTTCGGAGAGATCGAGCGCGGTGCGGCCCGTCACATCGGTGTCATCCAGGTCGACCTTGTGTTCGAGCAAGGCCTGAACGACGGAGGTGCGGTGGGCGCGGACGGCGATCAGCAGCGGCGTGTCCCTGTTTTGGGCAACCTGGTTCGGATCGGCCCCGGCGTCGAGGAGCGCCGAGGCAATGTCGGCGCGGCCGGCCTGCGCCGCGACGGCGAGCGCAGTGCGGCCATCCCTCGCCTTCAGGTTCGGATGTGCGCCCTGCTTCAACAGATACCGGACGGCGTCCGCGTGGCCGTAGTCGGTGGCGACAACAAGCGCCGGCACGAAGTCGATGCCGTTATCGTCGGGCGAGAGGCCGTGCATGATCGCCAGATGGATCGCATCGACATCGCCGTCGCGCGCGGCTTCGATCATGTCGTTGTTGGGCAGGCGGATATTGTCGCCCGGCGTCGTATCGGCGGCGGCGACCGCCGCCGTTGCGAGAACGATGCCGAAGACGGCCGCGACAAGGGCGAGCATGAGAGACGCCGCGCGATCCTGAACACGGCGGCGAGGCAGGCTCAAAACACGTGTCAATTGGTCACCCATCGGGTTTCGCCCCCGGCCCGTAATGTGTTTTAACCGTTTCCGGGGCGGAAACCGTCGTTACAATTCGGTCACCCCAATCTATAGGCCCCCTGGGCCGCTCAGTTCAAGGCAGGCGACACCGCCGCAGGAGGCCCGCAAGAATGACAAGAAATCGCACCCTCGCCCTTCTCGCCGCCTTCGTTCTCGCCATAGCCGCCGCCGTCTGGCTCTGGCGGTCGGGCAGCGAGCTTTCGACGACCAAGGGCCCGTCGGGAGAGGCCGGACAGGCACAGGGAAGCGGCACGGCCCTTGTCGGCGGACCCTTTCAGCTGACCGACCAGAGCGGAAAGGCGGTCACCGACCAGACCTATCGCGGCCAGTACATGCTGATCTATTTCGGCTTCACTTTTTGCCCCGATGTCTGTCCGACCGAGTTGCAGGTGATGTCCGGCGCGTTGCAGAAGCTCGGCGCCAAGGGCGCCAAGGTGCAGCCGATCTTCGTCACCATCGATCCCGAGCGCGATACGGCCGATGTGCTCGCCAAATATGTGAAGCAGTTCGATCCGCGTCTCATCGGCCTCACCGGCACGCCGGCGCAGATCGCGGCGATCGCCAAGGAGTACCGCGTCTTCTACGAAAAGGTTAAGGACAACGAAGGCTCGGCGGACTACACGATGGACCATTCGTCGATCGTCTATCTGATGGGGCCCGATGGCGGCTTCCTCACTTTCTTCCCGCCGGCGACGAGCCCCGACGAAATGGCTGCGAAAATCGGCTCCTATCTCTGACAAGATCGTTCCTGCCAAAATAGGGAAGGGGCATTGGCCTATCTGCGCGACGTCTCCGGAAAACTTGACGCCCCAGCGCGGCGCCTCTATTTTCCGCAGCATGGATCAGAAACGGCCCACCACTCTTGCGCTTCTTCGCACGCTCGGTCTCGAGCTCGGGCTCCTCTGCGCCTGAGCGCAGAACATAGATCTACCTCACCCATAGTTCCCGATCTTCGTTTCCGCCGCGCCAGCGAACCTCTTCCGCTTGCGCCCACATTCGCAGTGACATGATGACCAAGGTCTTCAAGACGACGTCCCGATTGCAGCGACTTAACACCGGCGCGCCGGCCTTGCGCCCGTGGCAGCCGGTCGCCCTAGGACTGAAAAGTCCCGTGTTTCAGAGACACGTCTCCGCCACACCCGCAATTTTCAGGAGACTGCAATCATGCTGAAGAACCCGTCCGCCAAATACAGGGCCTTTCCGCCCATCGACCTGCCCGACCGCCAATGGCCGAACAAGGTTATCACCACGCCGCCCATCTGGATGAGCACCGATCTGCGCGACGGTAACCAGTCGCTCTTTGAGCCGATGAACGCCGACCGCAAGCTGCGCATGTGGGATCTGCTCGTCAAAATCGGTTTCAAGCACATCGAGGCCGGTTTTCCAGCGGCGTCGGAGACGGATTTCAATTTCATCCGCAAACTGATTGAAGACAAAAGAACGCCGGACGACGTGCATCTCGAAGTGCTGACCCAGGCGCGCCCCGAGCTGATCGCGCGGACGATGGACTCCCTGCGCGGCGCGAAGAACGCGATTCTTCACTTCTACAACGCAACCGCGCCCAATTTCCGCGAGATCGTTTTCAATCAGGGCAAGCAGGGCGTGAAGGCGATTGCGACCGAAAGCGCGCGCCAGATCAAGGAACTCGCCGCCAGGCAGAGGGAAACGAACTGGACCTTCCAGTACAGCCCCGAGGTCTTCTCGGGCACCGAACTCGACTTCGCCAAGGAAGTCGTCGACGCGGTGACGGAAATCTGGGACGCGAACCCCGAGCGCAAGGTCATCATCAACCTGCCGGCAACCGTCGAGATGGCGACACCCAACGTCTATGCCGACCAGATCGAATGGATGCACCGCAACCTGAAGCGGCGCGACGGCATTATTCTGAGCCTGCATCCGCATAACGACCGGGGTACGGCCGTGGCCGCCGCCGAGCTCGGCTTCATGGCGGGCGCCGACCGGATCGAGGGTTGCCTGCTCTCGAACGGCGAACGCACCGGCAATGTCGATCTGGTGACGCTGGCGCTCAATCTCTATTCGCAGGGCATCGATCCGGGGCTGGATTTCTCGCAGATCAACGAGATGGCGCGCACTGTCGAATATTGCACGCAGCTGCCGACCCATCCCCGTCATCCCTATGTCGGCGATCTGGTCTTCACGGCCTTCTCCGGTTCGCATCAGGATGCGATCAAGAAAGGCCTTGCCGCGCGCAAGGAAGGCGACATCTGGGAAGTGCCTTATCTGCCGGTCGATCCGGCCGATCTGGGCCGCACCTACGAATCCATCATTCGCGTCAACAGCCAGTCCGGCAAAGGCGGTATCTCCTACCTGCTCGAAGCCGAATACGGCCTCGCCCTGCCGCGTCGTCTCCAGGTCGAGTTTTCCGCCGCCGTCCAGAAGGTAACGGACGACACCGGCAAGGAAGTGAGTGCTGCCGATATCTGGCGGATCTTCGAAGCTGAATATCTGACGGTGAAGGAGCCGATCGAATATCTGAGCCATACGCTCTTCGATGACGGCGGCAAGCAGGGCGTGAAACTCCGTGTACGCCGCTTCGGCGTCGAAGAGATGCTGACCGGCCTCGGCAACGGCCCGATCGACGCGCTGATGCAGGCGCTGGCGCTGCCCGTCCAGGTGCGCCACTACGACGAGCACTCGCTCGGGTCGGGCGCCGACGCGCGCGCCGTCGCCTATGTCGAGGTGGCGGAAAGCGGCAAGCCGGGCGACATCTACGGTGTCGGCGTCGATCCGAACATCATCACCGCCTCGTTCAAGGCGATCATCAGCGGCGCCAACCGGGTTGCCCGCCGCTATTCGGCGGCAGAGCAAAGGGCGCATTTCGGCGGACGCTGAGAAAATGAAGCCGAGCCGGGGGAATCTTCCATATTCCCCCGGCTTATTCTTTTATAACAGCTACTTAACTTAGTTCGGGAAATAGCGAAGAAGTGCTTGGCCGCGGCCGGGCTGCTTCCTATATTGTGTTGCACTGCAACATACACGGGCGGCAGGTACGTATGAGTGGCGCGCTCTATCAGTTTTATGAGTTCAATCACGCGGCGGTGGCACCCTTTCGGGCCGCGGCGGAGGTGAACCTGTGGTGGCTCCGCCACCCGCTCAATCCTTTCGCCGAGACGATGACCGCAAAGGCGGCGGCGGCGGCTTTCGATCTGTTCGAGAGCGTGACGCGCCGGTATGGCAAGCCGGCTTTCGGGCTTCACGAGACAACCATCGAGGGCAAGCCCGTGCCCATCGTGGAGCGCACCGTCTGGGAGCGCCCCTTCTGCAAGGTCATCCATTTCGAGCGCGAACCTTCGGCCCTGAAAGCGGTTAAGGGCGGGCTCGGCCAGCCGAAGCTTCTGATCGTCGCGCCGCTTTCGGGCCACTATGCGACTTTGTTGAGGGGCACGGTGGAGGCCATGCTGCCCTATGCCGAGGTCTACATCACCGACTGGACGGATGCGCGAACGGTGCCGCTGACCGATGGCGGCTTCGATCTGGAAGATTACATCGACTATGTCATCGACATGGCGCACGCCCTGGGGCCGGACCTGCATCTGCTGGCCGTCTGCCAGCCTTCGGTGCCGGTGTTCGCCGCGGTCGCGATCATGAACGAGAACGGCGACGCGCTGGCGCCCTTGAGCATGACGCTGATGGGGGGCCCGATCGACACCCGTGAAAGCCCGACCGAGGTCAACCGCCTGGCGACCGAGCGCGGCACCGGATGGTACGAACGTCATGTCATCACCACGGTGCCCTTCCCCCATGCGGGAATGATGCGGCGGGTTTATCCGGGCTTCGTCCAGCTTTCGGGTTTTATGGCGATGAACCTCGACCGTCACATGGATGCGCATTGGGGCTATTTCGACCACATGGTCGAGGGTGACGGCGACAGCGCCCAGAAGCATCGCGAGTTCTACGACGAATATCTTTCGGTCATGGACATGACCGCCGAATTCTTTCTCCAGACCGTCGATCTCGTTTTCGTCCGCCACGCGCTGCCCAAGGGCGAACTCATGCACCGGGGCCGGCCGGTGCGGCCCGAAGCCATCACGCGGACGGCGCTGATGACGGTCGAGGGCGAGAAGGACGATATTTCGGGCGTCGGTCAGACCAAGGCGGCCCACGCGCTGGCCCGCGCTCTGCCGGACAGCATGCGCCGGCATTGGGAGCAGCCCGGCGTCGGCCATTACGGCGTCTTCAACGGGACGCGCTGGCGGGACGAGATCGCACCCAGGGTTCGCGCCTTCATGGCGAGCCAGGCGCGCGCCTGAAGCGCGAAGGTTGCAAGCCGGCGACAGGCCGGCAAAAGGAATATGTCTCCGCCGGCGTCCATCGATGATCGGCAGAGAAGACGGCAGAGTTTCGTGTCATGCTCTTTGCGATTCGTCCCCGCCCTTTTGCCACGGGAACAGGATGATCACTTTCGGCGGTCGCCACCCGGCGAGCGTCGTTTCGCGGCCCGATCGGTGAAAGAGTTCGCCATCCATGTCCAAGCGCGCCAAACCCGTCTCACTCCATATCGATTACCTCGACATCGACGGGCGCACCGTTCCCGTCACCGCAACGCATAATCCACGCGCCAGGCGCATCATCGTCCGCGTCGATCTCGCGGCGGGCTCGGTTCAGGTCACTTCGCCATCGAGACGCGGCATGGCGAAGGCGCTGCTGTTTGCCCATGAGCAGCGCGAATGGATCGCCGAGCGGCTGGAGCATGTGCCGCCGCCGGTTCCGTTCAGGAACGGGGCGCGCATTCCCTTCCGCGGCAAGGAACACATCATCCGCCATGTCGGCACGCGCCGGGCCGAATCGCTGGGCGCCGAGGCCGCGCGCGGGCCTGTGTGGCGCGTCAGGTCGGCGGAAACGGGCGGGGCGCCGGAAATCCGCGTGACGGGCCACGCCTCCTTCCTGCAGCGCCGCGTCACCGACTGGCTGCGGGCGCAGGCCCGCGCCGAGCTGAACGAGCGGGCGCTCGCCTATGCCGAGGAATTCGGCGTCCGGCCGTCGCGCATCACCATGCGCGACCAGACCAGCCGCTGGGGCTCGTGCTCGCCGACGCGGGCGCTTTCCTTTTCATGGCGTCTCATCATGGCGCCGCCGCATGTGCTGGATTATGTGGCCGCGCATGAGGTTGCCCATCTGCGGCACATGAACCACGGCCCGCGTTTCTGGAGCCTCGTGCGCGAGGCCATTCCGAATTTCGAGCCGGCCAAGACCTGGCTCGAAATTCACGGTCCGGGCCTGCATCGCTACGGCATCACGCCGTCCGACGGTCTCGGCGAATAGCCGACGATCATTCCCGATCCCGATTTTGCCGAATGGGCCTCAAAAGAATCTCGACGGCAGCAGGGGCCTATCGCGCCGTGCCGGGATGGCCCGGCGCAATCGACGGTCCGTCGCCCTCGCTCGATGACGAGGTTCCAAAGAGACGCTCGAAGAAGCCCGGCTCTTCCCAATCGCGCTTGCGGTTCGGATTGTCGTTTGCGTCATCGGACGCGGCGGCCGTCGCAACGCCGCCTTGCGCGGGCCATGAACCGGGGAGATCGGCGACCGGCAAATTGACCGTCGCGCGCGCCATGAAGTCGTGCCAGATCGTCGCCGGCAGGGAGCCGCCCGTCACCTTTTTCATCGGCGCGCGATTGTCGTTGCCGACCCAGACGCCGACGACGAGATTGGCGGTGTAGCCGACGAACCAGGCGTCGCGGAAATCCTGACTGGTGCCGGTCTTGCCGGCGGTCTGGCGGTCGGAGAGCGCCGCCTTCCGGCCGGTGCCGTCGGTCATCACGCCTTTCAGCATGTAGTTCATCTCGCCAAGCGCCGTCTGGCTCATCACCGAACCGAAGCCCGAGCCTTCCCGGCGATAGAGTTCGTCGCCATCGCGCGATTTCACTTCGTCGATGCCGTGCGGAATGACGCCGTAGCCGCCATTGGCGAAGGAGGCATAGGCAGCGGTGAGCTCCAGCAGGTTGATGTCGCAGGTGCCGAGCGCCAGCGACAGATTAGGCGGCAATGTTTCCTGAATGCCAAGGCGATGCGCCGTGCGAATGACATTGCGGATGCCGACTTCCTGTGCGACCTGCACAGCAACGGTGTTCACCGACTCCGCCAGCGCATGCGAAAGCGTCATCTGGCCTTCGAAGCGGCCCGAATAATTCGACGGCGCCCAGCCGCCATAGGAGACGGGGCGGTCGACCCGCATCGTTTCGGGCGTCAGACCGTGCTCCATCGCGGTCAGATAAACGAAAGGCTTGAAGGCCGAACCCGGCTGGCGCAGCGCCTGTACGGCGCGATTGAACTGGCTTTGCGCGTAAGAGCGCCCGCCGACCATCGCGCGCACGGCGCCGTCGGGCGTCATGGCAATGACGGCGGCCTGCGTTGCACCGACTTTGGGGCCCTGATCGGCCAACGCCTGCGCCACAACATCCTCGGCGATGCGCTGCATGGCGGGGTCGATGGTCGTGCGGACGGTGACGTCGGTCGAAGGCTGGCCCGCGAAATCGGGAACGCTGTTGGCGATCCAGTCGACGAAGTAGTTGATGGAGCCCGACGCGGAATAGCCTTCGAGCGAGGCCGGATGGAGCGTCGCGTCCTCAGCCTCGGCCGTCGTGATGTAGCCGGCGCGCACCATGTTATCGAGAACGACGCCGGCGCGGCTGCGGGCGATGTCTATGTCGTTGGTCGGCGAATAATGCGAGGGCGCCTTGAGGAGGCCGGCCAGCATCGCCGCTTCGGCCAGCGTCAGATCGTGAGCACTTTTCTTGAAGAAGCGTTCCGACGCGCCTTCGACGCCATAAGCGCCGCCGCCGAAATAAACGCGGTTCAGATAAAGCGTCAGTATCTGCTCTTTCGAGTAGCGTGCCTCGAGCCAGACGGCGAGCAGCATTTCCTGAATCTTGCGGCTGAAGGTGCGGTCCGGCTTCAGGAAGACGTTCTTTGCCAATTGCTGCGTGATGGTCGAGCCGCCCTGCACGACGGTGCCGGCGCGGAAGTTCTCATAGGCCGCGCGCGCCATGCCGATGGGGTCAATGCCGAAATGCCAGTAGAAGCGTTGGTCCTCGGTCGCGACAACGGCTTCGGGGACATAGGCTGGAATGTCCGAGAGCGCCACGCGGCCGCCGAGAAGATCGCCGCGATGGCTGAGCATCTCGCCATCGGCGGCGACGATCGACAGCGAAGGCGTATGGGCAACGTCCCAAAGGCCGGAGGTGTCGGGCAGGGACATCGCGTAATAGAAGAGAAGGCCGCCGACGGCAATGGCGCCCCAGAGGCCTGCGATCGTCGTCCAGTAGACCATGCCGCGCAAAAGGCCGCCGGCGGGCGCGGGCGGCGCGGAAGGCTTTCGGCGGCCGCGCTGCGGACGCTTCTTTGCCGGTCTCCTGGCTTTGACCGGTCGCCGGACCTCGTCATCGGAATAGGCGCGGTCATCGCCGCCGGCAAGCGCCGAGAGCATCGGCACCGAGCGGGTGGCGGCATCGGCGCGCAGAACAATGCCCTTGGGGGCGATTTTCTTTTTCGTGGACTTCGGTTTCGGCTTCTTGGCTGCCTGCGGGAAAAACCGCGACAGGGGCTTTTCAGCCTTCCGGGACTTCGGTTCCGGGGCCGCATTGACGTCTACGCCGATGCGGACGGGGCGCATGCCGGGCATCCGGCGGGTCATCCACTCGCCATGTCCCTCGTCGGACCCTCCGCCGCCGCGTCTGTCTCTTCGAGTTGCCATAACGGTGACGGAGCCTGAATGCGACCTGGCCGCTGAAGTTCCAACACTCATCCGGACGCGGGCACGCGCCCGGCGAAGCGTTTGAACCTAGATTTACAGGGTTAACGCCTTCCGAACAAATGCGTCTTCGCAGGGAAGGCTGGCGTTCCGTGGCCTGCGTGAGGTTTTGTCGAAGAGGGGAAGAACATCCTGTTCTTCCCTTCCTTCAGGCCCGAACGAACGGCCTCAGGCGGCCAAATTTCGGCGCCTGATCCTCAGATGTCGAGGTTGGCGACGTTCAGCGCATTCTCGCGGATGAAGTCGCGGCGCGGCTCGACGACATCGCCCATCAGCTTGACGAAAAGATCGTCGGCTTCGTCGAGTTCGCGGATCTTCACCTGCAGCAGCGAGCGCACTTCCTTGTCGAGCGTCGTTTCCCAAAGCTGTTCGGGGTTCATTTCGCCGAGGCCCTTGTAGCGCTGCAGCGCGACGCCCTTGGAGCCGGCGGCAAAAACGGCTTCGAGCAGCTGCGATGGCGAGCGAATGATGTGCTCGTCGTCCTTCCGCCTCAATGTCCCCGCCTTGACATAAACTTCCTGCAAATGGGCTGCGTGGCCGTCGAGGCGGCGAGCGTCGGCGCTTTCGAACAGGGGTGCGTCGATCGTCACCTGTTCATGCACGCCGCGCACGTCGCGGTGGAACGCGAGGCCGCCATCGACAGTGACTTCGCCCGTCCAGCCGCGTTCGGTTTCGTCCGACAGCAAGTCGAGACGGCGGGCCACATAGGAGGCCGCTTCGGTCGCGTGCTCGGCTTCGGCCAGCGCCTTGGGGCTGAGCGCGCCGGCAATCGCCGCCTGCTCGACAACGAACTGGGGATATTTGGGCGGAAGGCTCTGCAGCACGGCATCGATGCTCCGCGCCTTCTCGACGATCTCGCGCAGATCGTCGCCGGATCGCTGCGAACCGTCATGCAGCGTCAGCACCATGTCCTCAAGACCGGTCGAGACAAGATAGTCCTGCAAGGCCTTTTCGTTCTTCAGATAGGTCTCCGACGAGCCGCGGCGCACCTTGTAGAGCGGCGGCTGGGCGATATAGAGGTGGCCGCGTTCGATGATCTCCGGCATTTGCCGATAGAAGAACGTCAGCAGCAGCGTTCGGATATGCGCGCCGTCGACGTCGGCGTCGGTCATGATGATGATCTTGTGGTAGCGGAGCTTGGCGATGTCGAAATCGTCGCGGCCGATGCCTGTGCCGAGCGCCGTGATCAGCGTGCCGATTTCGTTCGATCCCAGCATCTTGTCGAAGCGGGCACGCTCGACGTTGAGAATTTTGCCGCGCAGAGGCAACACGGCCTGGTTCGAGCGCTCGCGGGCCTGCTTGGCGGAACCGCCGGCGCTGTCGCCTTCGACGATGAAAATTTCGGACTTCGAGGGATCGCGCTCCTGACAGTCGGCGAGCTTGCCGGGCAGGCTCGATATGTCGAGCGCGCCCTTGCGGCGCGTCAGTTCGCGGGCCTTGCGCGCGGCCTCGCGGGCGGCGGCGGCTTCGACCACCTTGCCGACGACCGTGCGCGCTTCCGAGGGATGTTCCTCGAACCAGGCGGTGAGCGCCTCGTTGACGAGGCTTTCAACGACAGGGCGCACTTCCGACGAAACAAGCTTGTCCTTCGTCTGCGAGGAAAACTGCGGGTCGGGCACTTTCACCGACAGCACGCAGGTCAGGCCTTCGCGTGCGTCATCGCCGGTCAGCGTGACTTTCTCGCGTTTGGCGATGCCACTCTCGTTGGCATAGTTGTTGACGACGCGGGTCAGCGCGCCGCGGAAGCCTGCCAGATGCGTGCCGCCGTCGCGCTGGGGAATGTTGTTGGTGAAGCACAGCATGTTCTCGTGGTAGCTGTCGTTCCACCACATGGCGAGCTCGACGGTGATGCCGTCGCGTTCCGACTTCAAATAGATCGGCGCCGAGATCAGCGGCGTCTTGATGCGGTCGAGGAAGCGGACGAATTCCGACAATCCGCCGTCATACATCAGGTGGACGGTCTTCGGCTCGACGCCGCGCGCGTCCATCAGGTCGATCTTCACGCCTGAATTCAGGAAGGCCAGTTCGCGCAACCGGTGTTCCAGCGTGCCGTAATCGAATTCGGTTTTGGTGAAGGTTTCCGCCGAGGGGTGGAAGGTGATTTCGGTGCCGGTCCGCGGTTTGCCCTTGTCGTCGAGGCCGGCATCGCCGACCACTTCGAGCGGCGCGACCGGAACGCCATCGGCAAAGCGCATCTTGTGCTCCTTGCCCTGACGCCAGATGCGCAGCTCAAGCCAGTCTGAAAGGGCGTTGACGACGGAGACGCCGACGCCGTGCAGGCCGCCCGAGACCTTGTAGGAGTTCTGGTCGAACTTACCGCCGGCATGAAGCTGGGTCATGATGACCTCGGCGGCCGAAACGCCCTCGCCCTTGTGAATGTCGGTCGGGATGCCGCGGCCGTTGTCGCTGACCGTGACGGAGCCGTCGGGATTGAGGCGCACCCATGCGGTGTCGCAATAGCCCGCAAGCGCCTCGTCGATGGCGTTATCGACGACTTCGTAGACCATGTGGTGCAGGCCCGAGCCGTCGTCGGTGTCGCCGATATACATGCCGGGTCGTTTGCGGACCGCGTCGAGACCCTTCAGGACCTTGATCGATTCCGCGCCATATTCTTCTTCCGGTTTCTCGGCAGGAGTGGACATGTACTTTTCCCGTTATCTCTTTTCGTCTCTCGCGGCGCTCGAAGCTCA
>DASVNC010000145.1:0-2391 GCA_036384055.1 Parvibaculum sp. | reverse complement strand
CACAGGCTCTTTCCGGCGAGGTTCCAGGCGCGGCGCAAGAGACGTTTCGTGCGGCGGGCGTCGCCTATGCGCTGACCGGATTGCTGCGCGCCTTGCCAGCCCATGCGTCGCAAGGCCGTCTCTATCTGCCGCTCGACCTCTTGCGCGAACATGATGTCGATCCGCACCGGATTTTCGCGGGCGAGATGTCGGAAGGGCTGGGCGCGGCCCTGAATGAGATCGCCGCGAAAGCGCGCGGCCTGCTTGCCGAGGCGCGCCGTGCCGCTGCCATTTCGCGCGCGATTTTGCCCGCGCTGCTGCCTGCCTCGTTGTGCGACCGCTATCTCGATCTGATGACGAGGCCCGGCTTCAATGCGTTTCGGGATGCGACGGATGTGCCGGCCTTCCGACGGCAATTGCGGCTTGTCGGCCGTTCGCTCGCCGGGCGCTTCTGATTATTCGGCGGCTTCGGCGCGCGGGTTCAGCCAACCGGCGAGATCGCGCAGGGCACGCGAGGTATAGGCGCGCTTGCGGGCGGGGCCCTTGGCCTTGCCGCGCGGGCGCTTGCCGGTCTCGTCAACGCCGATTTCGACTTCAGGGAAGAGACCGAAGTTGACGTTCATCGGTTGAAAGGTTTCGACATTGGCGTCGCCGGTGATGTGGGCGAGGAGTGCGCCCAGCGCCGTCGTGCGCGGCGGCGTGGAAGGCGCGCGGCCAAGCCGTTCGGCGGCGGCGAAACGCCCGGCGAGCAGTCCCATCGCACCGCTCTCGACATAGCCTTCGACGCCCGTCACCTGGCCTGCAAAACGCAGGCGCGGCTCAGCCTTCAGCCGCATCGAACCGTCGAGCAGCTTCGGGCTGTTCAGAAAGGTATTGCGGTGCAGGCCGCCGAGGCGGGCGAACTCGGCCTTTTCGAGGCCGGGAATGGTGCGCAGAACGCGCGTCTGCTCGCCATGCTTCATCTTGGTCTGGAAGCCGACCATGTTGTAGAGCGTGCCGAGCGCATTGTCCTGACGGAGCTGGATGATCGCATGGGGTTTCACCGTCGGGTCGTGCGGATTGGTGAGACCGACAGGCTTCATCGGCCCCCAGCGCAGAGTTTCAAGCCCGCGCTCCGCCATGACCTCGATGGGCAGGCAGCCTTCGAAGTAGGGCGTGTTCTTTTCCCACTCCTTGAAGTCGCCCTTCTCGCTATCGATCAGTTCACGGACGAATGTCTCATACTGCTCGCGGGTCAGCGGGCAGTTGATGTAGTCCTTGCCGGTGCCGCCCGGGCCCACCTTGTCATAGCGCGACTGGAACCAGCAGACCGACATGTCGATCGACTCGCGGTAGACGATGGGCGCAATCGCATCGAAAAAGGCGAGTTCCTCGGCGCCGGTCAGCGCCGCGACCGCCTCGGCCAAAGCGGGCGAGGTCAGGGGCCCCGTCGAGAGGATGACGCTGTCCCAGTCGGCAGGCGGAAGGCCCGCGACTTCGCCGCGCTCGACCGTGACGAGCGGATGGGCGGCGATCTTTTCCGTCACATAGGCCGAGAAGTCGTCGCGGTCGACCGCAAGCGCGCCGCCGGCCGGCACCTTGGCGACGTTCGCCGCCTCCATCAGCAGCGACCCGGCGCGGCGCATTTCCTCGTGCAGCAGGCCGACGGCGTTTTGCTCGGCATCGTCGGAGCGGAACGAGTTTGAACAGACGAGTTCGGCAAAGCCGTCCGTCTGGTGCGCGTCGGTTTTGACGACGGGGCGCATCTCGTGCAGCACGACAGGCACGCCCGCCTGCGCGATCTGCCAGGCGGCCTCCGAACCGGCCATGCCGGCGCCGACGACGTGAACGGGTTTAAGGGTGCTGCTCATGGGCGAGGAGATAGCACCCTTGGACCTTCAGTTCCACAGCTTCGGCTTGCGGCCCGCCCAGGGGAGTTCCTTCTCCAGCTGCCCCGCGAGGCGATAAAGCGTCGCCTCGTCGGCGTAGCGCCCGGTAAACATCATGCCGACGGGAAGCCCGCCTTCGCTCTGCCAGAGGGGCAGCGAAAGCGATGGCTGGCCGGTGAAATTGAAGGACGGGGTGAAGGGGAAGACCTTGCCCTGCCGCTTGTTCACTTCCTTGGGCTCCAGATTGACCGGATCGACATAGCCGATTTCCGGCGGCGGGGTGCCCATGACCGGCGAGAGGTAAACGTCGAAAGCTTCAAAGGTCGACAGGATTTCGCGGTTGAGGAGGCGCAGCGTCTGCCAGCCCCACATCACCATGTCGCCGGGAATCTTGCGGCCGGATTTCATCGCC
The DNA here is from genome assembly GCA_036384055.1 of Parvibaculum sp. GTDB lineage: Bacteria > Pseudomonadota > Alphaproteobacteria > Parvibaculales > Parvibaculaceae > Parvibaculum. The sequence goes on along the minus strand of DASVNC010000145.1, from coordinate 132 downwards.
GCCCAGGTCAGCGGTTCGAGTTCCTCCGGCAGCGGCTCGCGGCCCTTGGCCTCGATCAGCCGGCCCATGCCGGCGGCGAAATTGGCCGCCGAGACACAACCTTGTGCCCGATAAAGCGTGCGGTAATCGACG
>DASVNC010000144.1:0-16213 GCA_036384055.1 Parvibaculum sp. | reverse complement strand
CGCGCCGAAATGAGCGCGCGTTGCGCCAGACCCTTGCCATAGGGCGGATCGGCAAAGAGCAGCGAAAAGGCCGGGCCGACGCTGCCGGGCCGCGGCCCGAGAGCCGTCGCGTCGCGCTTGTAGAGCTTGGCGTTGCCGGTGAGCCCCAACGCTTCCATGTTCTCGCGGATCGCAGCGCGGGCCTCCGCCGCGTCATCGACGAAAAGCGCAAAGCTCGCGCCGCGCGAAATCGCCTCGATGCCGAGCGCGCCCGTGCCGGCGAAAAGATCGAGCACGCGGGCGCCCTCAAGATCGAACGTGCCGAAGTCGTGATGGGCGAGAATGTTGAACAGCGATTCGCGCACGCGGTCGCTGGTCGGCCGCACGAGCTGGCCGGGAGGCGCCGCAATGGCGCGGCCCCTGTGCAATCCGCCGACAACTCTCATCGCGGCGTCTTGCCGGGTTTGCCGCGGCCGGCCTTCAGATCGCCGCGCGTCTTCTGCTTGACGCCGCCACCCTTGCGTCCGGCCTCCGGCTTCTTCCCGCTATCGGCTTTCTTGTGGCTGAAGAAGCTGCCGCCGCCCGCGCGCTGCGGCCGCGGCTTCTTGTCGCCGCCGCTTTTCACCGGCGCGGCTGGTTTGCCCGCAGGCGTCCGCTGAGGCGTGGGGGCGGGCGCGGGTTCCGCGCCGTCGATCTTGTCCCGGAACTGCGCCGCCTGCGCGCCGAGCTGATCCATCAGCACGCGGTTCGGCACCTGCATCACTTCGCCTTCGGCGAGATCGCCGACCTGGAAGGGACCGAAGGAAAGCCGGATCAGCCGATTGACGGTGAGGCCGAGCGCGCCCAGCACGCGCTTCACTTCGCGGTGCTTGCCTTCCTTCAGGCTGACGGTCAGCCAGACGTTCGAGCCCTGAACCTTGTCGAGCACCGCCTCGATCGAGCCGTAGCGCACGCCCTCAACCTCGATGCCGTCCTTCAGCTTGTCGAGATCGGCTTGCGTAATGTCGCCCCAGGCGCGCACGCGGTAGCGCCGCGTCCAGCCGGTGGCCGGCAATTCGAGGAGTCGCGCCAACTCGCCATCATTGGTGAGGAGCAGCAGCCCCTCGGTGTTGATGTCGAGGCGGCCGACCGAAACGACGCGCGGCATATGCGCGGGCAGCCGCTCGAAAACCGTGGTGCGGCCTTCCGGGTCTTTCGCCGTGGTCACGAGGCCTGCCGGCTTGTGATAGCGCCAGAGCCGCGTCGGTTCGAGGCGCGGCAACGGCTTGCCGTCGACGACGATCTGGTCGCGGGCAGAGACATTAAGCGCCGGGCTCGCCAGCACCTTGCCGTTGACCGACACCTTGCCGTCGAGGATCAGCCGTTCGGCATCGCGCCGGGAACAGATGCCGGCACGGGCGATCACCTTGGCGATGCGCTCGCCCTCTCGCTCGCCGCCTTGAGGCGAGGCAGGCGAGGGCGGGGCGGCAGGTCGGCGCTGTCCAGCGCGGGCGTTTTTCGGGGCGTTCATGGGCTCTCTTTAGCAGGTGGCCGGCAAGGCAGGAAGTGGGCCCGGAGGACAGCCGCTTGACGCGAGCGGCGGAGCGCGGGCAGGGTCCGGCCATGACCGCGCCCAAACCCGCCGAAACGCCCATGAGCCTTGCCTTTGCCGAGGCGGAAGCCGCTGCCGCCCGCGGCGAGGTGCCGGTCGGCGCCGTCATTGTCGATCCTTCGGGCAAGGTCGTCGCGGCCGCCGGCAACCGGACGCTGGAACTGAAGGATGTGACCGCCCATGCCGAGATTCTGGCGATCCGCGCCGCCGCGGCGCAACTGGGCTCCGAGCGCCTGACCGGCTGCGACCTCTATGTGACGCTGGAGCCTTGCCCGATGTGTGCAACGGCGATTTCATTCGCCCGCCTGAGGCGCCTTTATTTCGGCGCCGCCGACGAAAAGGGCGGCGGCGTCGAGCACGGGCCGCGCATTTTCGCGCAGGCCACCTGTCATCACGCCCCCGATGTCTATGGCGGGCTTGGCGAGCGCAGGGCGGCCGACCTGCTGCGGCGCTTTTTTGCAGCGCGGCGTAACTGACCCCGCCGCAGGCGCGGCGATTTGAGTCGTGATTTGCCGAATTGAAACCGCTAGAGTGCGCCCATTCGCCATTGAGGGGGACGCCTTGGCGCTCCCCATTCACACGACATATGAGAGGGAGAACTCATGGATTTCGAATATTCGGACAAAACGAAGGAGCTCATGGCCCGCCTGGAGCGGTTCATGGACAAGCATATCTACCCGAACGAAACGACCTACAACGAGCAGCTGGATGCTTTCCGCAAGGCGGGCAACCCCTGGCAGATCCCGCAGATCCTCGAGGATCTGAAGCCGATCGCCAAGGCGGAGGGTCTGTGGAACCTCTTCCTGCCCGAATCCGAGCGCGGCGGCGGTCTCACCAACATGGAATACGCGCCGCTCTGCGAGATCATGGGCCGCGTCATGTGGTCGGCGGAAGTCTTCAACTGCGCCGCGCCCGATACCGGCAACATGGAAGTGATCGAACGCTATGGCAACGAGCGCCAGAAGCGCGAATATCTGGAGCCGTTGCTCGAAGGCAAGATGCGCTCGGCCTATCTGATGACCGAGCCGGCGGTCGCCTCGTCCGATGCGACCAACGTCTCGACCCGCATCGAGCGCGACGGCAATGAATACGTCATCAACGGCCGCAAGTGGTGGTCGTCGGGCGTCGGCGACCCGCGCTGCAAGATCGCGGTCGTCATGGGCAAGACCGATCCGAAGGCCGACACCTATCGTCAGCAGTCGCAGATCCTGATGCCGATGGACGCCAAGGGCGTGAAGGTCGTCCGCATGCTGCCGGTCTTCGGCTATGACGACGCCCCGCACGGCCATGCCGAAGTCCTGCTCGAAAACGTCCGCGTGCCGGCCGAGAACCTGCTTCTGGGCGAAGGACGCGGCTTCGAGATCAGCCAGGGTCGCCTTGGACCCGGCCGCATCCATCACTGCATGCGCACCATCGGCGTCGCCGAACGCGCTCTCGAAATGCTCTGCAAGCGCATCCTCACCCGTGAGGCTTTCGGCAAGAAGATCGCCGAGCACTCGGTCTGGGAACAGCGTGTCGGCGAAGCCCGCACCAATATCGAGATGACGCGCCTTCTGACGCTGAAGGCCGCCTACATGATGGATACGGTGGGCAACAAGGTCGCCCGCTCCGAAATCGCCATGATCAAGGTTGCCGCGCCGCGCGTCGCCCTTCAGGTCATCGACGACGCGATCCAGGCCCACGGCGGCGGCGGCGTGACCACCGATTTCGGTCTCGCCCGCATGTACGCCATGATGCGCACCCTGCGCATCGCCGACGGCCCGGACGAGGTGCATAACCGCACCATCGCCAAGCTCGAATATAAAAAATATTCGAACCAGGTGCGCGCCGCGGCCGAATAAGGACCGCTCGCTTGAAACAAGGAACGGCCGGCTCTGAACCAGAGCCGGCCGTGTTTAAATCCAGGGTGTTTCGGATCGTGGGGTGGAAAGCCCGATAAAAGGCCCATTTGACTGGGGCGCGCGATCCGCAGCGGCGGGATCATGCGCCAGACTGAGGGCATTTCGGGGAAGAGGCGTCATGGGGATGAAGCTTTACAATTCGCAGCTATCGCCGTTTTCGGCGCGCGTCCGCATTGCGGCCTATGCGAAGAATCTCGACATCGAGATCATCAGCGCCTTCCTGGACCCCGCCGCTCTTGCCGAGCTTGAAAAGATAAATCCGATGCGCATGGTGCCGACGCTGGTGAGCGACGGACTGGTGCTGCCGGAATCGGAAGTCATCTGCGAATATTTCGAGGATCTGGGCCTCACTCCGTCGCTTCGGCCCGCCGACGCCGAAGGCCGGGCTCGCATGCGCCTGCTCTCGCGCATCGGCGATCTCTACATCATGGACCCGATGACCAGACTGGCCGGGCAGATCAGCCCGAAAGGCCGCGATCAGGCGCTGGTCGAGCGCGAGCTTGCCGAGCTCGCCAGCGGCATGAGCTGGCTCAACTTTTATCTCGACGGATCGGCCTTTGCCGTCGGCGGCCGGCTCAGTCTCGCCGATTGCACGCTGGCGCCAATCCTTTTCTTCTACGCCCAGATCGGACCGATGTTCGGCTATGCCGATGTCTTCAAGGATACGCCGTCGGTCAGCAGCTACTACAAGGCGATGAAGAACGACCCGAATATCGCCCGCGTTCTCGGCGAAATGGAAGTGGCGCTGCGCAAGGTCTTCGGCGGCTGACGGCTATTTCGCCGCTTCAACCGCGCCCGCCGGCATTCCGCTCATCGGCAGCTCGACGCTGACCGTCGTCCCTCGCCCGACATCGCTCTCGATCCTGATCGAACCGCCGTGAAGCTCGGCGAGCGAGCGCACGAGCGCAAGGCCGAGCCCTGTTCCCTGCTTCGAAAGCTCGGCATCGGTCGAAACCTGCTCGAAGGGCCGCGCGAGGCGGGGAATCTGTTCTTTCGGAATGCCGCGTCCCGTATCCGTCACGCGGAACCTGATATGCGTGCCGACCGCTTCCGCGCCGACGACGACGCGGCCGCCCGGCGGCGTGAACTTGACGGCGTTGGAAAGCAGATTGAGCAGTATCTGCTTCAGCGCCCGGTCGTCGGCGAAAATGCGGGTCGATGCCGAGACGGGGCAGATCGTCGTCGTCAGCAGGAGCCCGCCTTCTTCCGCCCGGCCATGCATCAGTTTCAACGCCGACGCGATGGCACCGGGCACATCGACGGCTTCGCGGTGCAGCTCGTATTTGCCGGCCTCGATCTTCGACATGTCGAGAATGTCGCTGATGAGGTCGAGCAGCAGCCCGCCGCTTTCGTTGATGAGCTGGGCATATTCCTTGTAGCGCGTATGGCCGAGCTTGCCGAACATTTCGAGTTTCAGCATTTCGGAAAAGCCGATGATGGCGTTCAAGGGCGTTCGCAGTTCGTGGCTCATATTGGCGAGAAACCGCGACTTCGTCCGGTTCGCCGCCTCGGCCCGCTCGCGCGCTTCCATCATTTCGATTTCGTGTTTCTTGCGTTCGCTGGTGTCGCGCGTGACGCCGACGATCTCTGTGAGCTTGCCCTGGTCGTCGCGGACGGCGCGCATCGTCGTTTCAAGCCAGACATAGTGCCCCGCCTTGTGGAGAAAACGATATTCGAGGCGAAGCACGTCGCGCGACAGAACGAATTCGCGGTAGCCGGCTGAAAGGCGCGGCAGATCGTCGGGGTGAACGAGTGCGCCGGCGCCTTTGGCCTCGCTGAAGTATTCCGGCGTATAGCCGAGCAGGCTCTCGACCGACGGCGACAGATAGATCATCCGGCTATCCGGCGCGATGTGATGGATGATGTCGGACGCCTGTTCGGCAAGCAGCCTGTATTTTGCTTCGCTGCGCTGCAGGGCTTCCTGCGCGTGCATCCCCTCGGTCACGTCTTCAGCCAGGCCGACAAGCGCGCCCACTTCGCCCCGCGCGTCGGCCTCGGCATAGGCGTGGGTCTTGATATAGCGGTGAGTGCCGTCGCTGGCGAGAAATCGCGTGATGGATGTCACCGGCTCGTTCGACTCGAATGCGTCGAGGAACTTCGATAGCAGCTCATCCCGGTCTTCAGGATGAATGAGCTCCAAATACCAGTCGCCGCCGTGCGGCATGGCGAGCGGCGAGCGCTCGAGAATCTTGGCGACGCCTTCCGACCAGCTCGGCGCTGGCTCGCCCTTCACCCAGCGCCAGTGGCCGAAGCGGGCCAGGCGCTCGGCCTGCTGAAGTTGATGTTCGAGCCGCCGGGCCTCGGTGACGTCGCGCGACACGCACAGGATCGCGCCGACATCGGGATCGTGAAGCAGGTTTTTGGCGCGCGCTTCCATCCAGCGCCAGCTGCCGTCGCGATGCGGCAGACGGAAGGTTTCCATCGAGATCCAGTCCGGCGCCGAAGCGCATTCCTGCACGCGCGTCTTCACGCGGTCGCGGTCGTCGGGATGCACACCGTCGAACACGGGAACGCCCACAAAAGGTTCGCCGTCATAGCCGAGCACCTCGCGCATGGCGGGGCTCTGGTAGAGGATGGTGCCGTTCTGATCGAGGAGGGTGAGGATGTCGCCGGTATTTTCGACGAGCGCGCGGTAGAACCTGGCCCCGTCGGGCACAAGTGCTCCGTCATGCCGCCAGGCCGGTCTCAAGCTCTCGTCCGGCCTCGCATTCTTGCGATGCGCCATAGTCCCACCCCGCCGCGGCCAGGGGCCGCCAACTCGCGCAAACGGCAAACGTCCTGTGTGCGTTCCGCGAGCCCGATCATGCTAGTCGGCGGAGTTTTAATATATCTTGAAGCGCGGGTGCATTTACCCGGTGCTAACCACGTTTTGAAAGATCGGCACGCTGAACGAGTGCCCATGCCCTGTCGGCGAGGTTCGCGCAGGCATCGCCCATCGTCATGGCGCGCTCCGAACTTGCATTGCCGTCCAGCCCGCGCTTGTAGACGCCCTGGCTGATCGAGGCGAGGCGGAACATCGAGAAGGCGAGATAGAAGTTGAGATCGGCGATGCCGTCGCGGCCTGCATAGCGGCAGTAGGCCGCCACGTGCTCTTCCACCGTCGGAATGCCGGGGGTCTTGATGCGGTCGATCTGTGGCGCGCTGCCGGAGACGCCCATCAGGTCGTACATGCAGTTATAGGCGACGTCGGCGAGCGGATGGCCGATGGTGCAAAGTTCCCAGTCGAGCACCGCGATCATCCTGGGTTCGGTCGGATGGAACATCGTGTTCCCGATGCGGTAGTCGCCATGCGCGATGGTGACGGACTGTTCGTCCGGAATATGCGCCGGAAGATATTTGATCAGTTCTTCCATCGACGGCACATCGGTCGTCTGAGCGCCGCGATACTGCTTGATCCAGCGGCCGATCTGCCGCTCGAAATAGTTTCCGGGTTTGCCGAAATCGCCGAGGCCCGCTTTCTGGTAATCGACCTTGTGCAGCCTGGCGAGGTTCTCCGCGAGGTTCTCATAGACGGCGCGGCGCTCGGCTTCGTTCGCCTCCGGCATGGTCGAGTCGCGGAAGACGCGGCCCTCCAGATATTCCATGACATAGAAAGCCGTGCCGATGACGCTGTCGTCTTCGCAAAGCGCATACATGCGCGGCACCGGCACATCGGTGTCGGCTAGCGCCTTCATCACCCGGTATTCGCGGTCGATCTGGTGCGCGCTCGCCAGCAGCACGCCCGGCGGCTTCTTGCGCATCACATAGCGGCGGGTGGGCGTGGTCAGCAGGAATGTCGGGTTCGACTGGCCGCCCGAGAACTGCAGCACCTCGAGCGGGCCGCGGAAGCCGTCGACCGCATCGCGGCAATAGGCTTCGAGCCGCTTTACGTCGAACCGGTGCGCCTCGCGAACCTCGCCCGTTTCCGCCTCGGCGTCCTGTTGGACCGCTTCCGCCATCTGACCTCTCCCTGACCGATTTCGTGTTGGGAGTGGTTTAGCACGAGGGGTCGGACGCGCAAAGAAATGGCCTGAAAGGGGCTTCCTTTGCGTTATCCGAGCGCCTTCAGGCCGCCTTGTTGTCGTCGGCCGGCTTGAAGCCCTCGCCCATTATGCCCGCGACGCGGTTCCGCCGGGCGTTGTGAACGAGCGTGCCGCGCTTGTCCTGATCGTCGGGCTTCGACGTCGCCATGCGGAGAACCTCGGCATAGTTCGCCTTGCTCTCCATGCGCGGCCCATAGCCGTTGGCGATCAGGAAGGCGCGCGTCTTCGGCAGGTTGTAGCAGGGCACCCACATCATCAGGTGATGCTCGACGTGATAGTTGACCCAGTAGGGCGCAACGATGGCGCGCTCGAAAAAATTCGCCCTGGTCGTGCGGGCATTGCGGAAGCGGTCGTTATTGTCGGGCACCATCGCGTGCTCGGCGATGTTGCGGATGCGCGTGATCGCCTGCTGCCAGGTCAGGAACGGCAGCAGCCACAGCGCAAAATAGAGATACCAATGGCCGCTCGCGGCCAGAATGCCGAAGATGACGGCCTGCGCGACCGTCGCGCGGCCGAGCTTGCGCCAGTAGTTTTCAAGGCGCTGCGTCAGCGGCCATTCGGACTTGCCGAGCGCGTTCAGGATCTGTGCCTTGCGCTGCTGATAGCCCGTCTGTCCGGTGATGTCCCGGATCATCTTGCGGCGGAAGCTCTTCCTGGTGATCGGGAAGGGCGCCGACAGCACGAGGTCGGGGTCTTCCGGCTGCTGCGTGTTGGCGTGATGCGTCAGGTGGTAGCGGCGATAGGCCAGCGTCTCCGCCATTGTCGGATAGGCGCACAGCCACTGGCTGACGAAAAGATTGAGCTTCGCATTGTGGCAGAGAATGCCATGCGCGCCGTCATGCATCAGGATCGCCAGACCGAGCTGGCGCGCGCCGATGATGGCGACGGCGGCCAGAAACGTGACCGGGTTCGGGAACCAGACGAAAAGCGCCATTGCGCCGAAGATGACGGCCCAGGCGTGAACCACACACAGCACGCCCTTGAGGTCGGAGCGCGCGCGGACGACGGCAAGCTGCGCCGGGCTCAGAAATTCGCTCGCGCTCATGCGCTCCTCCTCTGTTCGCTCATTTTCTTTTTGGCGCCGGCGCCTTCGACGCCCGCGAGGCAGAAGCGCACGATTTCCTCGATGACGCTGTCGCCTTTTTCCTCAAGCTCGTGGGATTCGGGCGCCAGCGGCCCGATCAGCGCCGTCGGAATGGCGCCCGCGATGCAGGCCGCCGCGATCCTGACGTCGAGCGGCGGAAACTCGCCCGCCGCAACGCCGTCGCTCAGGATCCCTGAGAAAATTTCGCCATGCATCCGGCGGAAGCGCGCCCGCTCTTCGGCCAGGCCCACATCGACCGGCTCGGCGAGCAGCGCATAGGCAAGCCTGCGCCCGCGCACCGCGCGCCCGGCAAATGTCCGCAGCACCTCGTTGAGCCTCGCCGTCGCCGTCTCCTTGCCGGCGGCAATGCCCGCCAGCACATTCATTTCGCGCGCCGACACCTCGCGGAAAACCTGCCGGCAGAGTTCTTCCTTGGAGGGGAAATAGCGATAGAGCGTGCCGGTGGCGACGCCGGCCTTGCGCGCCACTTCGGTCATCTGCGCGGCGGCGAACCCGCCCTCGGCAACGAGGTCGCGGGCGGCATTCAGGATGGCGCGGCGATTATCGGCGAGCCGGGCGGCGACATTATCTGTGCGGCGATAGGCCAATGTGTGAACTCCTGTTCAATCAAGATACTGAACCACGGTTCACATCGAATCGTCAACCCGGCAGTCATGCTCGCCCGGCCGCTTCCGTCGAAGAAATGAATTCAAATTACCTCAGACAAAGCAAAACTCCGGTCGATAGTCCGAACCGGGTTTCACTTTCGTCATTCGACCGCTGGCCGGTGCTTAGTCGGCTGCCTTCAGCACAGGGGCAAAAGCCCGCTTGTCGGCCGTTTTGGCCTCGCGAGCGGCCGCAACGGCTTTCGGCTCGACCGGCACGATCAGATCGCGCGACCAGGACATGCCGGTGAAGACACCCGCGGCCGCCGCCGAAGCGCTGAGCCATTCTCTGAACATGGGTTTCTCCTTTCAGGCAGCACAATGCTGCGACGCAACAAATGTAGTCCGGAGTCCCGCCCGATCAAGCGGCGAACCCTGCGTCATTTTCGCACCCGCAACGCCATCCGAAAGCACACGGCCTTGCGTGTTTCGTCCGCGACTTCGCGGGGAACTTCCGCCATAAAGGCCGTCCCTCCGGGTAAAGCCGTCATGACCGAATCCAGCTCCTCCGCCGTCACCCTGCGCAGCGTGCTTGCGCTCCGCGACTACCGCCTGTTCCTCTCGGGCCGCTTCCTCGGCACGCTCGGCTCGCAGATCCAGTCGGTTGCGGTCGGCTGGCAGGTCTACGACATCACGCACAGCCCGATGGCGCTCGGCTTTGCCGGTCTCGCCCAGTTCCTGCCGATGGTGCTGCTGATCCTGCCCGCAGGCGACATCGCCGACCGCATCGACCGGCGGCTGATTGTCGGCGCCAGCTACTTCCTGCAAGCCGTCGCCATCGCCCTGCTGATCGCGCTGACGCATCTCGATGCCACGGTCGCCTGGCCCTTCTATCTGGTGCTGGTGCTTACCGGCGTCTCGCGCGCCTTTGCCGGTCCGGCGCTGCGGTCCTTTGTGCCGCTGCTCGTCTCCAAGGCGCAGCTGCCGCGCGCCATCGCCATTTCCTCCTCGTCCTTTCAGGTCGCGGTCATCGGCGGCCCCGCGCTTGGCGGCTTTCTCTATATCGGCGGTGCGCTCGCCGCCTATGCCGCCTGCCTCGTCTGCTTTCTTGCGGTCACGCTCGCTTTCGTCTTTGTGCGCACGCGCCACAAGCAGCAGCCGGCCGACCCGACGCTCTCCGCCTTCGGCCGCGTCACCGCCGGCATCGCCTATATCCGCCGGAAGCCGATCATCCTCGGCGCCATCTCGCTCGATCTCTTTGCGGTTCTCTTCGGCGGCGCGACGGCGCTGATGCCGGTTTTCGCCCGCGACATCCTGCATGTCGGCCCGGAAGGGCTCGGCGTGTTGCGGTCTGCGCCTGCCATCGGCGCGGTGCTGGTCAATTTCCTGCTGATCGCCCGGCCGCTGCAGCGCCACACCGGCCTCGTCATGTTCGGCTGCGTCGCGCTCTTCGGCGCCGCCACCATCGTCTTCGGCCTTTCGGAAACATTCCTCATCTCGCTCGCCGCCCTCGTCGTCATGGGCGGCTCCGACATGGTGAGCGTCTATGTCCGCTCGACGCTGATCCCGCTGGCGACGCCGCAGGACAAGCTCGGCCGCGTCAGCGCCGTCGATCTTCTTTTCATCAGCGCCTCGAACGAGCTTGGCGAATTCGAGAGCGGCGTCACCGCGGGCTGGTTCGGCACGGTGCCCGCCGTCGTCATCGGCGGTCTCGGCACCATCGGCGTCGTGGCGCTGTGGATGTGGTTTTTCCCCGCGCTGCGCCGGATCGACCGCCTGATGGATGTGAAGCCCGACTAACTGAAAATACGCCCCGCCGCGAAAGCGGCGAAGACGATGAAGCCGAAATCGCGGTTCGAGCGGAAGAGGTCGAGACAGATATCGGCATCGTCCACATCGAGCCGGACGATTTGCGAGACAAGCTGGGCGGCGGCGAAGATCACGCCGATGAAATAAATCTCGCCGAGATGCGTCGCCACGCCGACGGCGACGAGCGCCGCGGTCATGATCCCGTAAAAGCCCCAGAGCCATCGCCCTGTCGCCGCGCCGAAGCGGAGCGCCGTCGATTTGACGCCGATCAGCGCGTCGTCGTCCTTGTCCTGATGCGCATAGATCGTGTCGTAGCCGATGGTCCAGGCGATCGAGCCCGCATAGAGAAGGAGCGGCGCCAGCGCTATCTCGTTCCGCACCGCCGCGTAGCCCATCAGCGCCCCCCAGTTGAAGGCGAGGCCGAGGACGGCCTGCGGCCAATAGGTGACGCGCTTCATGAAGGGATAGATGGCGATGAGCGCCACCGAACCGAAGCCGAGCGCAATGGCGACGGGCGAAAGCGACAACAGCACGGCCAGCCCCACAAGGCACTGTGCCGCGAGAAAGGCCCATGCGCGTTTGACGCTGACCGCGCCGCTCGGAATTGGCCGCAGCTTCGTCCGCGCCACCTGCGCGTCGAAATCCCGGTCGACAATGTCGTTATAGGTGCAGCCCGCGCCGCGCATGGCGACCGCGCCGATGCCGAAAAGGATCATCAGCAGCGGGTCCGGCCAGCTGTCCGAGGCGAGCGCGATCGACCACCAGCAGGGCAGCAGCAGCAGCCATGTGCCGATGGGCCGGTCGAGCCGTGCGAGCCGCATATAGGGCCGCGCGAACAGGGGCGCATAGATGTCCACCCAGTTTTCGGGCGCGGCATCGGCGATGCGGTTTTTTTCGTCGGTGTGTGCGGTCATGGCTCAGGGCTCGATATGGAGAACGCCGTCAGGATAGCGCCCGGCGAGAATGTCCGGCAGGTTTTCCCTGAGCGATGTTGGAAAGAAAGTGTCGCCGCTCGTCGAGAGGTCGCGCGCCTCCCACCATTTGAGGCTTTTGCGGCACGCGCGGTCTTTCTGGTCAGCATGGCCATTCATTCCGCTATAGTTGCCGTCGTTGCGAGGCCGGAGGCTGGCGCAATCCGGCGTTCGGCGGCAAAGACTGGATTGCTTCGCGCGCGCTCGCAATGACGAATTGGTGTGGGAATGAACAACGAAGAAACCGAAGACGCCGATCTGCGCTGCGCCACCGGCAAGACGCGCCTCTATGTCGATGCGCCGCTCTCGGCCGGCGCCGAGGTCGCGCTCGACCGGGATCAGTCGCACTACCTCCTGAACGTCTTGCGCATGAGCGCCGGCGAACATGTGCTCCTCTTCAACGGCCATAGCGGCGAATGGGCGGCGGAGATCGCCGAGGCGACGAAAAAATCCTGTCGTCTCAGGATCGCGGCGCAGACACGCGGCCATGAGCCGCTGCCGGACATCTGGCTTCTCTTCGCGCCGGTGAAGAAAGCCCGCCTCGATTTCATCGCCCAGAAGGCGACGGAAATGGGGGCGTCGGTGATCCAGCCCGTCATCACCCGGCGCACCGTCGTTGCGCGGGTGAAGGACGCCCGCCTGCAGGCCAACGTCATCGAGGCGGCCGAGCAATGCGGCCTCGTCGCGCTGCCTGAAGTGCGCGAAGCCGAAAAGCTCGACGCAATTCTCACCCGCTGGACGGAACTTGCGCCCGGCCGCCGCATTCTCTTCTGCGACGAGGGCGCGGCGCCGGGCGGCGCGCAGGCGACGCTTGCAAAGCTGGCGGAGGAAGATGGACGCGGAAAGCCCTATGCGGTTCTGGTTGGCCCCGAAGGCGGTTTCGACGAGGCCGAACGGACGCGGTTGCGGGCAAGGCCGGATACGGTGGCGCTGGCGCTCGGCCCGCGCATCATGCGCGCCGACACCGCCGCCATCGCCGCGCTCGCCGTCGTGCAACTGATGCTCGGCGATTGGTGAGCGCATGAAAGTCCTTCTCGTCTATGCCCATCCGGTGGCTGAAAGTTTCGGCGCGGCGATGCGCGACGCGGCGATGAGGGGCCTTGCCCATGCCGGACACGAAATCCGTCTGATCGACCTTTACGCCGAGAATTTCGACCCGCGCCTGAGCCGCCAGGAACGCCTCGACTATGAGGATGAAACCAAAAATACGCTTCAGGTCCGCCGGCACATCGACGATCTGCAATGGGCCGAGGCGCTCGCTTTCGTGTTTCCGACCTGGTGGTACGGCCCGCCCGCCATCCTGAAGGGCTGGTTCGACCGCGCCTTCGCGCCCGGCATCGCCTTCCATCTGGCCGACGCCGGCAAGGTGATCCGCCCGGCCTTGACCAATATCCGTCTGCTCATCGGCATCACCAGCTGCGGCTCGCCCTGGTGGTTTGCGAAATATGTCGGCGAGCCTCACCGCCGCATCATCATGCGCGGCATCCATGCGCTTTGCGGCTGGCGCTGCAAGACGGTCTGGATGGCCATTTTCAACATGGACAGCGCGACCCTTGCCGCCCGCAGCCGCTACCTGCGCCGGATCGAGGCCCGCATGGCCCGGCTGCGCTGAGAAACACTCGCGTCTTTAGAGCTTGTCAGGCCGCAAGGGCGCTCCTACATCTTGCCGACGTCAAAGGCCGGAAGGGCAGGGGCGCCCAGCGATAACGACGCGGTCTTGTAATAATTCCAGGGGGGCTCGTTCATGAGCGTACTCGTTGCCGGGCCCGAGCCCATCGAATGCCGCGACGATCTCGTCGCCGCGCTGGAGCGCGGATCGAAACCTAAATCCGATTGGCGCATCGGCACCGAACACGAGAAGTTTCCTTTTCACGTCGCCGACAACTCGCCCGTCCCCTATGACGGGCCGCATGGCATCCGCGCCATGCTCGAAGGGCTGACGCGCTTCGGCTGGCTGCCGGTGCGGGAGGGCGAGACCATCATCGGCCTCGAAAGCCCGAAGGGCGGCGGCAACATTTCACTGGAGCCGGGCGGGCAGTTCGAGCTCTCGGGCGCCGCGCTTGAAACGCTGCACCAGACTTGCGCCGAGCTGCACGATCATCTGGCGCAGGTGAAGGAAGTGGGCGGCGAGCATGGCCTCGGCTTCCTCGGCCTCGGCTTCACACCCAACTGGCGGCGCGACCAGATCCCGGTCATGCCCAAGGGCCGCTACAAGATCATGACCGAGTACATGAAGAAGGTCGGGACGATGGGTCTCGACATGATGTACCGCTCCTGCACCGTGCAGGTGAACCTCGACTTCGCTTCGGAACCCGACATGGTGAAGAAGCTCCGTGTCGCTGTCGCGCTGCAGCCGGCGGCAACCGCCATCTTCGCCAATTCTCCGTTCACGGAAGGAAAGCCGAACGGCTATCTGTCCTACCGCTCGCACGTCTGGACCGACACCGACCGCGCCCGCACCGGCATGATCCCGTTCATTTTCGAAAGCGGCTTCGGCTTCGAGCAATATGTCGACTACGCGCTCGACGTGCCGATGTATTTTGTCTTCCGCGACGGCCGCTATGTCGATGTCACCGGCCAGTCGTTCCGCGATTTCATGGTCGGCAAGCTCAAGGGCCTCGAAGGCGAAACGCCGACGCGCGGCGACTGGATCAATCACCTGACGACCATCTTCCCGGAAGCCCGGCTGAAAAATTACATGGAGATGCGCGGCGCCGACGGCGGCCCCTGGGCCCGCATCTGCGCGCTGCCCGCCTTCTGGGTCGGCCTTCTCTACGATCAGGCCTCGCTCGACGCCGCCTGGGATCTCGTCAAGGACTGGACGGCGGAAGAACGTCAGGCCCTGCGCGACGACGTTCCGCGCCTCGGCCTCAAGACGCCGTTCCGCAACGGCACGCTGCTCGACGTCGCCCGCCGCGCCGTCGAAATTTCCCGCGCCGGTCTCAAGGCCCGTGGCAAGGGCGACGGCGCCGGTTCGACCGACGAGACGACCTTCCTCCATGCGGTCGAGGAAGTCGTCCGCACCGGCAAGTCGCCCGCCGACATCATGCTCGAAGCCTATCACGGCCGCTGGGGCGGCACGGTCGATCCGGTCTTCAAGGAGTATGCGTTCTAGCGTTTTTAAAGTCCGCCCCTTGAGGGGAGGCGCGCGCTCGGCGCCGTCGCCTATTCCGTCGGCTCGGCGATGAGGGCAACACCATCCGCCGCCTGTTTTTCAAGCCGGATCTTGTAGGTGATGCTGCGCTCGACCTGGGTGATCGCGGTCTGGTCGAAAATCGGCGAGGGCTGCAGCCCGAAAGCGTCGAGATTGATCCTGATCCAGCTCGGCGCGAAGCGATCCATTTTTTCGGTCTCGATCAGCACCCGGCTGACTTCCGCATAGATCAGCCGCGTCTCGTCGGCGGTCAGTTTCCGGTTCAGCAACCGTCTGAAATCGCTTTTGATGCCGCGATAGACGGAATTGATCTGCCCCTGAAACCAAAGGTCCTGATGGCTCTGGACCGCCGTCCTGAGCTCGTTGGAGTGGGGTATCTCGCCCAGAAGACCGCCCGGAAATTGCGCCGCCTTCAGCCCCTCGAATCTCAGCGCCTCCAGCACGTCGATATCTTCCGAACCCCAGCCCACGAAGGTCTCGTCATCGCCGCCGGCGGCGACGACGGCGCTGCGTTCGACGATGAGCGCGCCATAAGTCTGGAGCGCCGCCGGATGCGGAGAGTAAAAGCGGCCCGGCCTCAGCAGCGGCCGGACGGCGTCGAAAAATCCGGGATCGATCAGCACGTCGGCGTCGAGAAAGGCGAGCCACGGCGCATCGGTCGCCGCCGCGCCGAGGTTCCGCGCCCGCGAACGGCTGAAAAGCGTTTCGCCTTCGACGCGCACGACGCGCACTTGCGGAAAGTTGGCCTCGACCCAGTCGCCGGCGCCGTCGGGGCAGGAGTAATCGACGACGACAACGGACACGCCGGGCTGGGCGACGGTGCGCGGCAAAGTCTGCTTGAGATGTTCAAGCCGTCCCATGCAGGTCGTGATGCAGCAGATTTCAGCCATGTCCCCGGGCGCCCTGGATTGCCGGGCTCACACTACTCGATTTTCAATGTGCCGGAGAGTCCGCGCGCCCGCTTAAGCCGCCCGGGCCGTGCCGCCGACCGTCAGCCCCTTGATGAGCAGCGTCGGCTGGCCGACGCCCACGGGCACGCCTTGTCCGCCCTTGCCGCAGGTGCCGATGCCGGGGTCGAGCTTCATGTCGTTGCCGAT
>DASVNC010000143.1:0-2348 GCA_036384055.1 Parvibaculum sp. | reverse complement strand
GCAATGTCGAGCGCGCGGTCGCGGTCGCCCGCGCGCCGCGCCTGCACGAACAATCCGCGCAAGCCCAGAAACGCCGTCTCGGGCGAGGCGAGCATGGCCTCGAAACTTTTGGTCGCCGCCTCTTCCTGTCCGTCAAGCTGGGCGGCCTGCGCCGACAGGAGCAGCGTCAGCGGCGTCTGGTCGAGAAGTTTGCGCGCCTGTCCCGCATAACGCTTGGCTTCGTCGGCATCGCCCGCCGCGACCGCGATCATGCCGCGCGACAGCGCGAGAAAGCCGCGGCGGCGGCGGCGCTGATCGAGAAAGGACGAAACGCTGGCCGGGCTTCTGAGCAGCCCCGCGCTCATCCGGTAGACGAAGAGGACGAGAAGCGCGACGCCGACAAGAAGCAGCAGGCCGACGACGAAACTCGTCCTGACTTCATAGCCGCGCCAGTTGAGAACGAGATCGCCCGGATTGTCGGCAAGCCAGATCGCCAGCGCCGACAGCGCCGCGATGATGAGAAATGTATAGAGAGCGCGGAGCATCAGCCCTTTGCCCCAGTGCCGGACGTGGCAGGCGCGGCGGGCGCGAGCCGCGCCGCGACATGCGCGGTGAGATCGCGCAGCATCTCGTCTGTTGCGACGCGCGCCTGCGCATCCTTGAGCCAGGGCGCCGCGGCTTCCGCCGCCGGACCCTTGAGCGCCTTCGCTTCGGCGACGGCAGCCGGAAGATTGTCGAGCTTCAATCGTTCTTCCATGCGCGCCAGCACCGCCTCGGTGTCGTCGCCGGAAATTTCGCCGGTCCGCCTTATGGTGACGAGCTTGCGCAGATTGGCGGCGAAACGCGCAAAGAGCCCATCACCCTTGGCGCGGCGGTCGGCATCGAGCGCGGCCTGCACCATCGGCTGGAAGCGTTCCTTGAGGCTCGCCTCGGTCGGCACGCCGCTCTGCGCCGCGGGCGCAAGTGCGGCCAGCTCCGGTTCCTTGGGCAGGAACGCGGCGACCGCATCGAGCTCGCTCGCGAACGGCTGGGCGCTTTCGGCGGCGCGGGCGAGATTGGCAAGCGCAAGGCCGAGCGCGGCGCGGGCGGCGGCATCCGGATCGTCCTTCTTCGCTTCAAGCGCCGCGACGCGCGCCTGCATCTGGTCGACCTTGGGACCAAGCTGATCGAGCGCGGCGTTGAGCGTCTTCAGCATCTCGCCGAGTTTCGTCACCTCGTCGGCAATGCCGGCCGGCGGCAGGGACTTCGCCAGCGCATCGATCTTCTGGCTGCTTGCCGCGGCCACCGCCATCGCATCGCCGAGCGACTGCTTCAGCGCGCCGGTTTCGGCTTCGATCTTGTCGAGACGCGCCGTCATCGCGGCGACGCTTTCCGGCGTCTGGGCTTCGGCGGCGATCTTCTGTTCCGCAGCATCGAGACGGGCGCCGGTATTCTCCAGCGTCTTGCCGGTCGCCTCGCTCTGGCGTTCGACCGAGGCGAGCCGCGTGTCGAGATCGGCGAGCGCCTGCGCGCCCTGGGTGTCGGGCTTGCCGAAACCGAGCGCATGGAGCACCAGGGCGACGACGACAGCCGCAACGACGCCCGCCGAAATGACGGCGGCGTAAAGACGTTGCGGGCTCATCGGCATGGGCGAGCCAGCGGCCGACGCAGGAGACGACGCAGGCGGCGGAACGTCTCCGCCCGTCGGACCGCTGCCGCCTGCACCGCGGCCCGACGAAGACGCGCCCTGACCGCCGACTTCCTCGGCTGCCCCTTCGATCACCGGCGGTTCCTTGCGGGCCCGGGGCTCGCGCGCCGTCCGCTCCGGCCCGAGAAGTTCGGCGGCAGGCTCGCCGGGCTTTTTATCGTCGCCGTTCTGATCGCTCATGCGGGAATCCGTGTCGGTTCGCTCAACCGGCCAACGCCCTGCGGCGGCCGAACTATGAAGGTGGGCACACTATAAGGTGGAAAGTGGCTCCAGAAAGGCAAGAACGGATGACCGTTCGGGCGAATCGGCCCCAATCTCAACCGAGAAGCGCGAGCAGCGCCGTTTGATCGGGCGAAGCGGCCGCCTCGACCGCCGCGAAAGGAAGACCGGCCAGCGCCTCGGCGACCGCCGCCGACAGACAATAGGCGGTTACACCGGAGAGCGCGCCCTCAAGCCGCGCCGACCGCACCAGCGCGGCGAAGCTCGCCGCCGTTCTGGGCGAATGGAAAAGCGCGCCGTCGATGCGGCCTGCCTTCAGCGCCGAAGCCGCCGCCTCGGGCAGAACTGTCGCCGCCTCCGCCGCGTAGAGGACGACGCGCGCGACGCTGAAGCCCCGGGCTTCGAGATCGCCCTGGAGATCGCCGGCAACGGCGCTGCCCGCGACGTGAAGAAGCGGCCCGCC
>DASVNC010000142.1:0-2427 GCA_036384055.1 Parvibaculum sp. | reverse complement strand
CATCACCGCGCCGTCATTGCGCACGAGCTTCCAACAATGGCAAAGCGTCGTCGCGCCAGTGTCGAGATGGGCTTGAAGATCGGAAGAAATGGATTTCATGGCTGTCCGTTCCCGGCCTCGTCCTTCGAGACGGCGCGTGCGCGCCTCCTCAGGATGAGGGTCAAACTCAGAAAAAAATCCTCATCCTGAGGAGCGGCAAAGCCGCGTCTCGAAGGAGGAGGCCCCAATCACACCCTCACCTCGACAACCGGAATGGCCGGGATCGATCCCGCCTCGAAGGCGCCGAGGTTGATTTCCAGAAAATCCGTGTCGAAGCGCGCGGGCACGTCGAATTCAAAGCCTGCGGTCACCGCCGCGCCCGCGCCGGGGATCGTGCCCGGCGTGAAAGTCACCAGCCCCGTCGCCGCGTCGAGCGAGAAATCCGTGCCCGCCATCTTTTCGACGCCACCGACGGCGACGCGCAGGGTGCCTGCAACCGGCTTAGCGATCGTTCGCATATAGCTCGCGCCGCCCGACACATATGTCTTCACCAGTTGGAAGTTCGCCGTCGCGCCGTCGCCCGTTCCAATCGACTGGTCCGCCGGCGACAGGGCGCTGCCCGGCGGACAGGATTTCCAGTCGGCGCGGTCCTTCCAGCGGAAACCGTAGAGCCGCCCGCGCCGCGCTTCGAAGAAGGCAATCGTCTCATGCAGATCGTCGAGCGAACGCAATCCGTAACCGGCATTGTAGCGGCGGCGCGAATCCGCCCAGGGGCTGTTCCGCTCTTCAGCGCCTGAGCCCAGCGTGACGATTTCGGTGCGCCGCTCCGGCCCGCCGGTCGAGCCGAAGGAAATCGCCGTCGGAAATCTGACCTCGTGGAAGTTCATGCTCACATATTCCTTCCGCCGCGCGCGGCGACACGCGACAGCATCGCGGCGATCTGGGTTTCGGAGCGGCGAAAACTCTCGGCGTCCGCCGCCGTCACGTTGAAGGTGATCTGCGCCGGCGCGGCGCCGCCGCCCGATGCCACGCCGAGGCGTCCGTCGCTGCCGCGTTGCAGCGGCAATATCGCTTCAGGGCCCGCTTCGCCGGCCAGCCCCGTCCCGCCCTGCAGCGGAAAGAGCATCGGGCTCTGCAGCACGCCGCCCTTGGCGAACGGCTTGATGCGGCCGCCTGAAATCACATTGCCATCGGCGTTCGCAAAGAGCGAGCCGAGCGAGCTTGCCAGCGAGCTTCCGGCCACATTGCCGACCGAGCGGATGGCGCTGTTGACGACCAGCGTCGAGAGATCGAGCGCCAGTTTTTTCAGCGTGTCGGAGAGCGACTTGCCTTTCAGCGCCACATTGTCGAAGGCGCTCGCCAGCGTCTGCCCGAAGTCCTTGCCGCCCGAAGCGGCGCGGCGATAGTCGCTCGTCACCGAGGAAAGCGTGCGCGTCGTCTCCGTGCCGAAGGCGCGCGTCGCGGCGCTGGCCGCATCCATCGCGGTCGTAAGCGCCGCGGGATTGTTGGGGTCCGTCATCTTCTTTTCCCATTCGTTCGCGGTTAAGATTCGCCCCTGGCCGATTCAATTTGGGGGAAACGCCTGTGAAATTTTGTCCTGCCGCCGCGCTCGCCGTGCTGCTCGTCGCGTCCGGCGCGACAGACGCTTCGGCCGATGCCGCTTCGGCGTCGATCCGCGGCGACCGCGACCAGCTGCTCGTCGTCAGCACCGGCACCTATGTCTCGGGCATCGACGGCGAAATGACGCGGCCATCGCCGGGCCGCTACGAACAACCGATCGACATCGCGCCCGGCACGCATTCGCTGCTCGTCGCCTTCAACGCCAATAAATTTGCGACACTCGCCATGCGCTTCGATGCCAAACCCGGCGGCGCCTATGTCATACGTTGGGAGCAGCAATCCGCAGCGCCCGGCGTGACGCCGCCGACACAGGTCTGGGTCGAAGACGAAAAGAGCCATGACGTCGTCGCGCCAAAGCGGCAGATCTGGCCCATCGACCACAACCCTTCCTATGTCACGCCGTCAGGCGCCGGCGCCGCCACCATCGGCGGATCGGCGCAAACGGATGCCCACGGCCCCATCTCGGTCTCTCTCGCCGCCGTCGATGGCGCCTATACCGGCACGCAGGACGCCGATGCCGCGAAGCCGCTCGGCGTCGCGCCCGGCCTCCATGCCTTGCTCATCGATTACAACAGCACGCTCTTCGGCGCCGAATATCCGGTGCTTCTCGACGTCAAGGCCGCACACGACTACGTCATCGGCTTCACCGCCAAAACCAGCCTCATCACCGGCGTCGCGCCGCCGCACCTGTCGATCTGGGTCGACGACACGACGGCGCATGAGCGCGTGCTGGCGGAAAAGATCGTGCCGCTGAAGCGCCTCAAATTCGACACCGAGGCAACGCCGCCGCGCGTCGGCAAGTCCTGATCGCCCATCTCACCGGCACAT
>DASVNC010000141.1:0-2052 GCA_036384055.1 Parvibaculum sp. | reverse complement strand
CACATTCGTGCCGATCTCGACCCCTTTGAGCCCGAGAGTGCCGGTCAAATGGACAAGTTCTTCGATCGCGAGCTCGACCGATTGCAGCGGCACCATGCCGAAGCCGATAAAGCGATCGGGCGCCTCGGCGACGAGCGCCGCGATCTCTTCATTGACGTGGCGACTGAGGGTTTGCGCGTCGCCGGAAGGCAGCCACCAGGACAGAAGTTCCGGCATAGGCGACAGAACCTGACGGGCAATGCCCATCGCCGTCATTTCCTCGACGCGGCGGCCGGCATTCCAGCAATTATCCTCGATGTCACGATAGGGCTTTCCGCCCACCATGACGCGGGCGTGGTTGCAGTCGACATGCTCGACCGAAGGCCAGGCGATGTCGCTGACCTTGCCAAGGTAAGGCGGCAACGAAGCCGGCACGATATGCGTGTGGATGTCGATGGCGGATGGCGAGGTCATTTCTCCGGCCCCTAAAAGACGCCGGGATAGCGGCCGCCGTCGAGCATGACGTTTTGGCCGGTCATGAAGCCCGCATGCTCGCTGCAATAGAAGGCGCAGACGGCGCCGAATTCCTCGACCCGCCCGAAACGTCTGGCCGGGCTCGATGCGCGCTGAGCGGCCAATTCGTCTTCCTCGCTGCGGCCGGAGCGCGCCGCCAGCTTGCCGAGATTCGATTTCAGACGATCGGTTTCGAATTGCTCCGGCAGCAGGTTGTTCAGCGTTACGTTCGAGGCGATATATTTCGGCGCGATCGACCTGACGAAACCGGTGAGGCCAAGACGGGCGGCCACCGACAAACTAAGAATATCGACCGGCATTTTCACCATCATCGAGGTGATGCTGACGATCCGGCCGAATTTGCGTTCCGCCATGCCGTCGATCACCGCGCCGATCAACATGATGCCCGACACCATGTTGCTGTTCGCCGCCGCCATCCACTGTTCTTCGGTGAAGCTGCGCCAGTCGCCGACGGGCGGGCCGCCAGCGTTATTGATGAGGATGTCGGGCGCCGGACAGGCGGCGAGCGCCGAGGCGCGGCCTTCAGCCGTCGTGATGTCGCCCGGCGCCGTTGTGACACGCACCGAATATTTCCCGCGCAACTCGGCGGCGGTTTTGTCGAGCACCGCGGCGTCGCGGCCCGTGATCGTCACATGCACGCCTTCCGCCGCCAGCGCCTCGGCGCAAGCACGGCCCAAGCCCTTGCTGGCGCCGCAGACCAGGGCATTCCGGCCTTCGATCCCAAGCTTCATTCAAAACTCCTTTGCATTGCTCTGCCGCCGATGCCCGGCATCAGAGCATCGTGCTGCCGCCATTGACGCTGATAACCTGCCCTGTGACGAATGAGGCTTCGGGCGCCGCGAGATAAGCCACCATTGAAGCGATCTCCTCCACTTCGCCCGGACGGCCCATCGGAATGACGTCGGCAAATTTCCGGAAAGCCGGCAGGCCGGCGGCCATCGCCTTCTTCACCGGAGGCGTCGCCACCATGCATGGCGCAACGGTGTTGATCGTGATGCCGTTTTGAGCGAACTCGCGTGCGAGGCCGGTGGTGAGCCCATGCACACCGCCTTTTGCCGCATTGTAGACCGCGTGGTCCCAGAGGCCGTTGCGCACGGAGTCGGCGCCGATATTGACGATGCGGCCCTGCCCTTTCGCGAGCATGACGGGGATGGCGGCGCGGCAGCACCAGAGCACGGTCCAGAGATTGCGATTGAGGGTGGCGTGAAGCGTCTCGGGCGTATGCTCGAGGAACGGCTTTATGACGCCGCCGCCGGCGTTGTTGACGAGCACGTCGATGCCGCCGAAAGCGGCGACGGTTTTTTCCGTCAGGTCGAGGACCGTCTTCTCTTCGCTCAAATCTCCGGCATGCCAGACCGTGCCGGCGCCGAGTTCCTCCGCCAGCGCTTCCAGCGGCGCGGCTTCGAGATCGGCGATTGCCAGGCGCATGCCTTCGGCATGCAGCCGGCTGACGATGGCGCGGCCGATACCGCTCAAGGCGCCGGTCACGATGGCCGACTTGCCTTTCAAACCTTCCATGACGATGTCCCCTATTCGGCG
>DASVNC010000140.1:0-5520 GCA_036384055.1 Parvibaculum sp. | reverse complement strand
TCGTCCGCCGTCAGCGTCGCGACGTCGATGCCGTTGACGAGGTATTGCCCGGATGTCGGCCGGTCGAGGCAGCCGAGAATGTTCATCAGCGTCGATTTGCCGGAACCGGATTGCCCCATGATGGCGACGAATTCGCCGGCGCGGATCGTCAGCGACACATCGTCGAGCGCCCGCACGATATTCTCGCCGGTCTGATAGCTCTTGCTGACGTTCCGGATCTGGATCAGCGGCTGGGAGAGATCGGTCTTCATAGCATGGGCGGCCTTCCGCCGCCGTAGCCGCTCTTCTTCGCGCCGGCCGTTGCGCTTTGCACGCCGGTGACGACGACATCGCCGACCGCAAGTCCCGATTTGACCTCCGCTGAAACGCGGTTCATCAGCCCGATCGTGACTTCCTTCATCGTCGGCCGGCTGCCGTCCATGACCAGAACCCGGTAGGCGCCTTCGCCGCCGTTTTTGGAGGGGCGCAGCGCCGCCACCGGCACGACCGGCACGTTTTTCGCTTCGCCCAGAACGAAGAAGACCTGCGCCGTCATGCTGGTCATCAGCAGCTGATCGGTATTTGAGACGTCGATCAGCGCGTCATAGAGAATGACGTCGTTCACCGTTTCCGGCGTCGGCAGAAGTTGGCGCACCGTGGACTGCCACTTGCGGTCGGGCATGCCGAGCGTCGTGAAATAGACCGGCATGCCCGTTTTGAGTTTGCCGACATCCGCTTCGGCCACCTGTGCCTTGACCGTCATGGTGGTGAGGTCGGCAATCTGCACGATCACGGGTGCAGCCTGTTTGTTGTTCAGCGTCTGGCCTTGCAGCGTCGTCTGGGAGACGACCGTACCCGCCATCGGCGCATAGATTTTGCAGTAGCCGAGATTGGCCTCGTCGCCTTGCAGCGTCGACTGCTCTTCTTCGAGCTGGGCCTGAAGCGAGTCGATATTTGCCGTGTACTGCTTGACCAGCGCCGCGCTGGTGTCGGCCACATCCTTGCTGACGGCGTTGATCTTCAGGAGAGCCTGATTGCGCCTGTTCTGAATTTGCGCCAGCGTCAGCTGAGCTTCCTGCCCGGAGAGCTGGGATTGCAGATCTTTCAGCTTCGCCTGATCGGCGGCGACAGTCGCGGCATAAACGGTCGGGTCGACCTCGGCCAGCAGGTCGCCCTTTTTCACCACATCGCCGATATTGACATGCACGACCTGAAGAACGCCGGACACCTGCGCGCCGACATCGACATAGTTTTTGGGCTGAAGCGCGCCGAGCGCGGTAACCGTCTGCTCGATGTCGCCGGTCTCCACGGTCGCGGTCTTGTAGGTCGGACGACTCTCGCCGAGCGACACCGCGTACCAGAGACCCGTGGCCAGGACGAGCAGTACGACCGCGGAAGCGGCCCAACGGGTGCGCGGCGGCAGACCGCGAAATGAGGCGGGAAGCGCGTACCAGACCCTGTCCCTGAAACCGTTGAAATCCATATCGCCGCGTTCCTGCTTGCCCGAAGTTCTCCCGCTTATTCTACGGCGCACAGCCGGGGCTCCGTCGGAAAAAAGGCGGCGGATGCGAGCACCCGCCGCCCCAATTCCGCCGCTATTGCTCAGGCGACGCGAACCATCCGCTTACCGATATTGTTGCCGGCCAGAAGGCCGATCAACGCCTGCGGCGTGTTTTCAAGCCCCGTTATGATGTCTTCACGAACCTTGATCTTGCCGGCTTTGACCCAGGATTGCAGGTCGGCCAACGCCCGCTCGCGCTGGTCATTGAAGTCGGTCACGATGAAGCCTTGCATGGTCAGCCGCTTGACGACGATGAGGCCGGGAATGCCGCGCGGGCCATGCGCGGGCGCCGTGCCATCGTACTGGGACACCGCCCCGCAGCAGGCGATGCGGCCATGCGTGTTCATGCCGAAGAGGACGGCTTCCAGAATGTCGCCGCCGACATTGTCGAAGTAGACGTCGATGCCTTTCGGCGTCACCGCGCGCAGCGCCTTGCCGATGGGTTCCTTCTTGTAGTTGATCGCATGGTCGAAACCGAGTTCGCTCGTCAGCAGCGCGCATTTCTCGTCGCCGCCCGCGATGCCGACGACGGTGCAGCCCTTGAGTTTGGCGATCTGCCCGACGATGGAGCCGACCGAGCCCGCCGCCGCCGAAACGACGACCGTGTCGCCCGCCTTCGGTTTGCCGACATCGAGAAACCCGTGATAGGCGGTCAGGCCCGCGACGCCGTAGACGCTGAGAAGATGGCTCAGCGGCTCCATCGCCGTGACCTTCTGCGCGGCCTTGCCCGGAATGGCGGCATATTCCTGCCAGCCCGTATCGGCGAAAACGAGGTCGCCGGTGGTAAAGCCCGGCGCCTTGGATTCGACGACTTCGGCAATGGCCCCGCCGGCCATCACCGTCCCTGCTTCGACCGCCGAGCGATAGGTCGCGCCCTGCATCCAGGCGCGGTTGGCGGCGTCGAGCGAAATCAGCTTCACCTTGACCAGAATGTCGCCGTCCTTCGGCGTCGGAATCTGCCCCTGATTGAGCTTGAAATTGCCCGCTTCCAGTTTCCCTTTCGGCGTTTCGACGAGAAGTATCTGGCGGTTTGTGCCTGTGGCCATGAGCTTGTCCTCCTGCTGCATTTCGTTGGGGGAACCTTACCGGCATTGCTGCCCCGGCGCGACCTTCGGAAAGCGCCCAACCCTCGTTCGTTCCTGAACTATTGTTCGCCCGGCCCGCCCGGGATAGAAACGCCGGTAACTTGCACGCCGTACACCCGGTTTCAGTGACCCCATGACCGACAAGCTCCGCATCGCGCTCGCCCAGCTCAATCCGACCGTGGGCGACATCGCCGGCAACCTGAAAAAGGCTGTCGAGGCGCGGCGCGCGGCGGCGGCGGGGGCGGCCGATCTGGTGGTTTTCACCGAGCTTTTCCTGGTCGGCTACCCGCCGGAAGATCTGGTGCTGAAGCCGGCCTTCCAGCGGGCGGCGGCGGAAGCCGTCGGCGAGCTCGCCCGGCAGACGGCGGACGGCGGCCCGGCGGTGCTCATTGGCACGCCCTGGGTCGACGAGGGCAAGCTCTACAATGCCTTCGTGCTTCTCGACCAGGGCGAGATCGTCGCCAAACGCTATAAAGTCGATCTGCCGAACTACGGCGTCTTCGACGAAAAGCGCGTCTTCACGCCGGGCCCGCCGCCGGGTCCGGTCTCCGTGCGCGGCGTCCGGATCGGCGTGCCGATCTGCGAAGACATCTGGACACCCGACGTCGTCGAATGCATTGCGGAGACGGGCGGCGAAATCCTTCTCGTTCCCAACGGCTCTCCCTTCTGGGACGGCAAGAACGACGAGCGCCTCAACATCGCGGTTGCGCGCGTCCGCGAAAGCGGCCTGCCGCTCGTCTATCTGAACCAGATCGGCGGTCAGGACGAATTGGTCTTCGACGGCGGCTCCTTCGTCGTCAATGCGGACTTCTCTCTCGCCGTGCAGATGCCGGCCTGGGAAGAAAAGATCACGATGACCGACTGGACGCGCGGCGATGCAGGCTGGGTCTGCGCCCCGGGCGAGAAGGCCGTGGTCGAGGAAGACCTCGAGTCGATCTATCTCGCCGTCGTGCAGGGCCTGCGGGACTATGTGCGCAAGAACCGCTTTCCGGGCGTCGTGCTCGGCCTGTCGGGCGGCATCGACAGCGCGCTCGTCGCGGCCATCGCCGCCGATGCGCTGGGGCCCGACAAGGTCCACTGCATCATGCTGCCCTATCGCTACACGTCGAGCGAAAGCCTGACCGACGCCGAGGCTTGCGCCAAGGCCATCGGCGTTCGCTACGATGTGGTGCCGATCGAGCAGCCGGTGGCGGGCTTCACCGGCGCGCTTGAAAAAATGTTCGAAGGCACGCAGTCCGACACGACGGAAGAAAATCTCCAGTCGCGCACGCGCGGCGTCATCATCATGGCGGTGTCGAACAAGTTCGGCGCGCTGGTTCTGACAACGGGCAACAAGTCCGAAGTCTCGGCGGGCTATGCGACGCTCTATGGCGACATGAATGGCGGCTACAATCCGATCAAGGATCTTTACAAGATGAAGGTCTTCGCGCTTTCGCGCTGGCGTAATGCTCATCATCCGAAAGGTTGCCTCGGGCCCACGGGCGTCGTCATTCCCGAGCGCATCATCACGCGCCCGCCATCCGCCGAGCTGCGTCCCGACCAGAAAGACGAAGACTCGCTGCCGCCGTATGAAATGCTGGACGCGATCCTCGAACGGCTGGTCGAAAAGGAAATGTCGATCCGCGATATCGTCGCCCAGGGCTTCGACCGCGCCATCGTCAAGCGCATCGAGCATCTGCTCTATATTTCCGAATACAAGCGCCGTCAGGCCGCGCCCGGCGTCAAGATCACGGCGCGCAATTTCGGCCGCGACCGCCGCTATCCGATCACCAACGGTTTCCGCGATGCGGATTGAGAAAAAAAGTTCTTTTTCGTCCTTATTCGTCATGGCCCGACTTGATCGGGCCATCCACGCCTTCCTTTTATCGCGCGGAGAGGGAAAGACGTGGATGCCCGAGTCGAGCCCGGGCATGACGATCGAGGGATGAGTGAAATGACCGTCACCGTCCGTTTCGCGCCGAGCCCGACCGGCAAGCTCCACATCGGCAATGTGCGCGCCGCGCTCTTCAACTATCTTTTCGCCAAGAGGGAAGGCGGCCGCTTTCTATTGCGCCTCGACGACACCGATCAGGACCGTTCGACCGGCGAATTCGCCGAAGGCATCGAAACCGATCTCGCCTGGCTCGGCCTCCATCACGACCTCTTCGCCAGACAGTCCGAGCGCGTTGCGGAATACGAAGCGGCGGCGGAAAGGCTGAAGCAGTCCGGCCGCCTCTATGCCTGTTACGAAACCGCCGCCGAGCTTGACCGCAAGCGCAAGCGTCAGCTCGCCCAGAAAAAGCCGCCGGTCTATGACCGCGCCGCGCTGAAGCTCACCGCCGACGAAAAGCGCGCGCTGGAAGCCGAAGGCCGCAAGCCGCATTGGCGGTTCAAGCTCGCCGACGAGGAAACGCGCTTTGCCGACATGATCCACGGCGAAACGCGCATCGATCCGAATTCACTGTCCGATCCCGTGCTGGTGCGCGAGGACGGGCGCTTCCTCTACACGCTGCCGAGCGTCGTGGACGACATCGACTTCGCCATCAGCCATGTCATTCGCGGCGCCGACCACGTAACGAATACCGGCGTGCAGGTGCAGCTCGCCCGCGCGCTCGGCGCCGAGCCGCCGGTCTATGCGCATTTCTCTCTGCTTCTGAGCGCCGAGGGCCGCCCGCTGTCGAAGCGCGAGGACGCCGCTTTCTCGCTCGAAGCCCTGCGCGAGGCGGGCTACGAGCCGATGGCGCTCAACGCGCTGCTGGCGCGCCTCGGCACATCGGACGCCGTCGAGCCGAAGCTGACGCTGGAAGAACTCGCCGCCGGTTTCGACATCTCCCATCTCGGCCGCGCCGACATCCGCTTCGACCCGGCCGACCTCGACAAGATCAACGCGGCCTTCCTGCACATGCTGCCCTATGA
>DASVNC010000139.1:0-9311 GCA_036384055.1 Parvibaculum sp. | reverse complement strand
GGCGAATTGCAGGCGAGCGGCATGGGCCGCGCCCGCGCCTTCCGCGCGCCCCATCATTCTGCCTCGATGGCGGCGCTTGTCGGCGGCGGCCTGCGCGCCAAGCCGGGCGAGGTCTCGCTCGCCCATCGCGGCGTGCTCTTTCTGGATGAGCTGCCCGAGTTTCCACGTCAGGTGCTGGACTCGCTGCGCCAGCCGATCGAAACCGGCGAGGCCGTCGTCGCCCGCGCCAATGCGCATGTGACATATCCCGCGCGCTTTCAGCTTGTCGCCGCGATGAACCCCTGCCGCTGCGGCCATGCGGCGGATGCGAACCGCGCCTGTCCCCGCCTGCCGCGCTGCGTCGCCGATTATCAGGCGAAGCTGTCGGGCCCGCTGCTCGACCGCATCGACATTCACATCGAGGTGCCGCCGGTGTCGCCCGCCGATCTGGCGCTTCCTCCGCCTGCGGAAGGCTCCGCCGAAGTCGCCGCCCGCGTCGCCGCCGCCCGCGCCCTTCAGGAAGCGCGTTACGACGAGTTCGCCGCCCATATGGGCGAGCGGGCGCCGCGCCTCAATTCCGAAATCGAGGGCGAGCTTCTCGACAAGGTCGCCTCCCCCGACGAAACGGGCCTGCGTCTTCTTGGCGAGGCTTCCGAACGCATGCATCTGACCGCGCGCGGCTATCATCGCGTGTTGCGTGTCGCCCGCACGCTGGCCGATCTTGAGAGTTCGGAGAGTGTGCGGCGCATCCATGTCGCCGAAGCGCTGGCCTACCGGGAACCGGTCGCGGGCCGTCTGGGCGCCGTGGCCTGAGCGCCGCCCCGGTCTTTGTGCTAGGCTGAGGCCGGGCGCGGACAAGCCGCCTGTCGCCGGGGAGGCGAAGCGTGACGACGATCCTGCGACGGATGGTTTTTCTGCTGGTCCTTTGCGCGCCGCTTTCGGCCTGCGGACCGGGCAGCGACGACACGCTGCGCAGCTTCTATCAGGACATGGCCGAAGGTCACACGGCCGCCGCCGTCCAGCGATTTTCGCCCGACCTTCACAAGCAATTCGGCGAAGAGGCGCTTCAGGCCGCCGTCGAGCACTGGACGCGCGACATCAAGGCTCATGGCGGCCTTGCCGACGTTGCGCTGCACGGCGGCGTCGTCACCTATAACGAACTCGCGCTCTACGACGTCACGCTGACTTACGCCGACGGCAGCTCGAAATCGCTCCAGACCTCGCTCGTCCATGTCGACGGCGACTGGTACATCAACGCCGCGCTCTGATCCTGGCCCACTTGATTTCCCTGCGCGGATCGGGATTCTTGTCGGCGGATTTCGCGGGGAGGAAAGCGGATGTCAATCGGCCGTATCGTACTTTGGGCGGGTGCCGCCGTTGCGACGTTTGTCGTCATCGCCATTGCGGCCGTCTTCACGATTTTCCCGCGCGTCTCCGCCGCGCCCGATATGAAAGTAGAGATGACGCCGGCGCGCATCGCCTATGGCGACTATCTCTTCAATCACCGCATGTCCTGCACCGCTTGTCACACGCCCGAACTTGAGCCGCATCGTTTTTCGCGCGTCTCCGACAGGACGCGCATCGGCGCCGGCCGTCACATGGGCGGACCGGCAGACGGCTTCCCGGCCGAAATCTATGCGCCCAACCTGACGCCCGCCGCGCTTGGCGGCTGGACCGACGGCGAAATCTACCGCGCCATCGTCTCGGGCGTGACGCGCGAGGGCCGCGCACTCTTTCCGCTGATGCCTTATCCCTCCTATCATATTCTCGACCGGGAAGACGCCGAGGCTCTCGTCGCCTATATCCGCTCGCTGCCGCCGCAGCCGGTGACGTTGCCCCGCATCCGGCTGCCCATGCCGCTTCCGGTCTTCATGCGCTTCGTGCCCGCCGATCCGACGTCCGAAGCCAGGCCCTCACCCAAGGATGAAGTGGCGCTCGGCAAATATCTGACGACGACGAGCGCCTGCTTTGAATGCCATACCAGGCGCAACAGCCGGGGCGAGCCGGTCGGCATTCCCTTTGCGGGCGGCAATGTCTTCAGTCTTCCCGGCGGCGGCGTCGCCCGCTCGGCCAACATCACGCCGGACCATGAAACCGGCATCGGCGACTGGAGCCGGGCACAATTCATCGCCCGCTTCCGCGCCGTAACGCCGGACGCGGCCGCCAAGGTCGCGCCGGAGCCGCAGGACATGGACACGGAAATGCCCTGGACAGACTATTCAGGCATGACCGACGAAGACCTCGGCGCGATCTACGCCTATCTCCAGAGCCTGCCCCCGACCCATGCCGAAGTCGTGAAGTTCGACCCCCCGGCGCCGAAATAGCGTCCTGTCAGGTTCGGGCGGCGGTGAAAATCAGATCGGCGTGGCCGGCATTTTTGCCGCCGAGCAGCGCGCGCGCCGTCGCGTAGTCGATGTCGTAACTGCGTCGTTCCTTGCGATTGACCATGCCGACGCCGTAACCGGCCTCCTCGAAGAATCTGAGCAGCACCTCGTGGTCGTCGCCGTGCTGGCGCAGCGCGTCGGGTGTGACTTCGCAAAAGACGATGGGCCGGTCGCGCGCAATGGTGGCGCGCGCACCGGCGAGCAGCCGCCACTCGAAACCCTGGACGTCGGCCTTCAGCATGTCGATGCGCGCGATCCCATGCTGCGCGACATAATCGTCGAGACGGTAGACCTGCGCCTGGACGGTCGCGCCCGCCTTCCAGACGCTCTCGCCGACAAAGCTGTGCCCGCCCGGATTGGCCTCGTCGAGCGTCAGCCCGAGCCGCATTGTCTCGTCCGACAGACCGGCCATGACCGGCTCGACATTGGTAAGCGCATTGAGCGAAATATTTTTCTGCAACAGACCGAAGGTGAACGGATCTGGCTCGAAGGCGATGACGCGGCCTTGCGGGCCGACAAACTTCGCCGCCACCAGCGCATAGTGGCCGAAATTCGCGCCCGCATCGATCACGCACGCCCCCGGCGTCAGCATCGCAATGAAGGCCGCCGTCTCGCCCGGCTCCCAGACCCCCCGCCGCAACACCGACCGCGTTAACGTCCCCTTCAGGGGATGGGCTTCCAGAAGATAGTGCTCGGTCCGCATGACGAAGGGCGCGCGCGGGCGAAAGAGGTAGAAAAGGAAACGCCAGACCGCCGCAATGCCCTTGCTGGCCGCCATTCGTTCCGTTGGAAATACCGACGCTATTGCCGAAAAAACCTGATCCCGCACCCAAATCCCCTGTGAACGCGCGTGCCGCAGCTCCCCGCGGCCGCAGGGGGCGACGCTCGGGTTCCGGTAACGCTTTGTCAAGCACGTCCGGCGCAGTTTAGGGCCATCTCTGGCACCCGAGGCAAGGTCCGCGCGCCCATGTTTCCCCAATTCAACGAGCCGGCTCCGCTTCTTCTGCTGGCGCTCGCGGCCGTCCTGCTGCTCGGCATCGAAGCCTGGCGCCGCGCCTCCCGCCGCGCCCAGCACACCGCCGCCAAGGCCGCCGTCATCCAGATGGCGCTCGAAGCCGCCCGCGACCAGAACTGGGAGCTCGCCGAGCGCGAGGAGCGCTACCGTGATCTCGTCAAGGCGCAGGGCGACGTTGTGCTGCGCAAGGATCTCGCCGGCCGTGTCACCTATGTGAATGACGTCTTCCGCGACATCTTCGGCAAGAGCGATGCGGATGTCATCGGCGCCGCTTTCGCGCCCGCTCTTCCCGAAGGGGAGACGCCGCGGCTGCTCGGCTCTTTCGCCGGCCTCGCCTTGCCGCCTTACCGTGTCCGCTTCGACCAGCGCGTCCTGACGGTGCTGGGGCCCCGCTGGTTTGCCTGGGAAGAATTCGCCATCCGCGATGAAGACGGCAAGCTGCGCGAAGTCCAGATCGTCGGCCGCGACATCACCGAGCGCAAGGTGGCCGAAGAGAGACTCGCCGAAACGCTGGATGAGGCCCATGCCGCCAACCGCGCCAAGGGCCAGTTCCTCGCCGCGATGAGCCACGAAATCCGCACGCCCATGAACGGCGTGCTCGGCATGACGAACCTTCTGCTCGACACCAAGCTCACGCCCGCGCAGCGCACCTATGCCGAGGCCGTCAAGCATTCGGGCGAGGCGCTGCTCTCGATCATCAACGATATTCTCGACTATTCGAAAATCGAAGCCGGCCGCGTCGACATTTCCGAAGGCCCGCTCGATCTCCGCGGCGCGCTTGAAAGCGTCTGCGAACTCCTCTCGCCGCGCGCCTTCGAAAAGGGTCTCGAAATCGTCGCCGAAGTCGAGCCGCAGGTGCCGCTCCGTCTGAAGGGCGACGACACGCGCATCCGTCAGGTGCTGATCAATCTCGCCGGCAACGCGATCAAATTCACCGAGGACGGCGGCGTCGTTCTGCGCGCCCGCCTCGACAGCTATTCGTATACGGATGACGTGGCGAATGTCGTCATCGAGGTCGAGGACACGGGCATCGGCATCGATGCCGAGGCCATCGAAGTCATTTTCGACGAATTCGCCCAGGCCGATCAAAGCCATGCGCGCCGCTATGAAGGCACCGGCCTTGGCCTTGCGATCAGCCGCCATCTCGTGACCGCGATGGGTGGCGCCATCGAGGTCGAAAGCACACCCGGCCGCGGCTCGCTTTTTCGCGTCTTCCTGCCGCTCGCCGCCGTCGAACCGGCGCTGCCGCGCCGCGAAACATTGAAGGGCCTCCGCCTCGTCATTTTGGAAGACCGGCCGGTGCTCGCCGCCTCGCTCGCACGCAGCGCGAGACTTGCCGGCGCCGACGTCCGCCTCGTGCCGACCGGCGAAGCCCTGATCGAGGCGATCCAGCAGGCGCCCGCCGACATTCTCCTTTGCCCCATCGACACCGCCGAGGGGCCGGGCGCCGCCCTCGTCGCCCGCGCCCGCGCCTTTGCCCCCGGCATCGACGCCATCGTGCTGCTCCGCCCGCAGGACCGCGACCGTCTGCCGGCGCTGCTCGGCCAGGACGGCAACCCGGCCATGTTCCCGCGCATCTTCGATGGCTACCTCGTCCGCCCGGTCCGCGCCTCCTCGCTGCTCGCCCGCCTCGAAGCCCTGATGAGCGACGTGAAGCCGCAGCGTCCGCAATTTGAATACGAGGCCGATCCGGAAGACGCGCCCGGCGTCTCGCCGCAATGGAACGCCCAGCTCAGCGTCCTGGTCGTCGAGGACAACGACATCAACGCGCTTCTCACCCGCACGCTTCTCGAGCGCGACGGCCACCGCGTCATCCTGGCGCGCCACGGCCAGCAGGCGCTCGATGCGCTCGACGGCGAGGGCGGCGCCATCGACATCGTGCTGATGGACCTGCACATGCCGGGCATGGACGGCTTCGAGGCGACGCGGCGCATCCGCGCGCTGTCTGACCCGCGGTCAAGCCTGCCCGTCATCGCCCTGACGGCCAATGCGATGGCCGATGACCGCCAGACCTGTCTCGCCGCCGGCATGGACGATTATCTCTCCAAGCCCATCGCGCCCGACGCGCTTGCCCGCATGCTGGCGCTCTGGTCGCGCCGCCGCAGCGAACTCGGCCTCGCGCCCGAGGATGCCGGGCGGGCAAATCTGGCTTAAGCTCCTCTCCGCGATTCGAGCGGGGAGAATGTCTTGCCTGAAACAGCAGAAGCGAAGGCGAGCTTGGGCGCGCGCCTCCTCGATATCTGGACCGTCTATACCGAGCGCCGCGTTCTCATCATCCTGGCTCTCGGTTTTTCCTCCGGCCTGCCCTTCATGCTGGTCTTCGCCACCATGTCGGCATGGCTGCGCTCGGTCGGCATTTCGCGCACCGAAATCGGCCTGATGAGCTATGTCGGCCTCGCCTACACGATCAAGTTCATCTGGGCGCCCGTTCTCGATCAGGTCCATCTCCCCTGGCTCGACAGACGCATCGGCAAGCGCCGCGCCTGGATGATCCTGGCGCAAGCCTGCGTCGCGGCCGCCCTTGTCGGCATTTCGCTCTGCGATCCCTCTAAGGCGCTGATGCCGGTCGTCATTCTCGCCATCTGCCTCGCCTTCGCGTCGGCGACGCAGGACATCTCGATCGACGCCTGGCGCATCGAAGCCGCCTCCGACGAACGTCAGGGCGCGATGGCCGCCGCCTATCAGCTCGGCTACCGCTTCGCCATCATCGCGTCGGGTGCCGGCGCGCTTTACGTCGCTCAGTATGTGTCGTGGCATGCGGCCTATCTTGCGATGGCGCTGTTGATGGCAATCGGCTTTGCCGCGGCGCTCCTTGCGCCCCATGTTGCCGAGAGCCAAGCGCCCGTGATCGGCGAGGCGCAGATGGATGCGCTGGCCGCCCGCTTCGATCTGCATGGCCGCGCCAAAACCGCGCTCGTCTGGTTCTACCGCGCCGTCGTCGCGCCCTTCGTCGACTTCTTCGGTCAGCACGGCTGGACGGCGCTCGCCGTGCTGGCGCTGATCGGCTTTTACCGCGTGCCGGATTTCGTCATGGGCGTCATGGCGAACCCGCTCTACATCGATCTCGGTTTTTCGCTGGCGACCATTGCGACCGTGGTCAAACTCTTCGGCGTCTGGATGACGATTATCGGCGCCATTGTCGGCGGCCTCTTCGTCGCCCGCCTCGGCATCATGCGCTCGATGCTGATCGGGGCTTCCGCGGTCATCTGCACCAATTTCCTGTTCGCCTGGCTGGCGACGCATCCGGGCGACGTCACCGCGCTCACCGTCTCGATCAGCTCGGAGAATTTCGCCGGCGGTTTTGCCGGCACCTGCCTCATCGCCTATATGTCGAGCCTCACCAATCACAAATTCACCGCGACGCAATACGCGCTCTTCAGCTCGGTCTATGCACTGCCCGGCAAATTGCTCGGTGGCCTCTCGGGCGTCATGGTCGATGCGTATGGCGCGCTTGCGCCCCTGCGCGATTTCCTGATCCTTCACGCGCCGGGCCTCACCGCCAAGACGGCAGGCTACGTCCCCTTCTTTCTGACCACGGGCTCGCTCGGCCTGCCGGCCATCCTGCTGATCCTCTATCTGCGGCGGCACGATGCGCAGCCGCCGGCCAAAACCCCGCCTGCCGCCTGATTCCCCCGGCCGTCTTGCGGATTAGCCGCACCCTCCCATATTAGCCTTGTCTTTTCAGTGGCTTAGACCCTGTCACACAGGTGCCGCAAAGCTCAGTCACAAGGGGCCTGCAGCACCCGCCCTTTTCTCGGGCGACGGGCGTGCTAAAGAGAGGACCGAACGTGGCAGGCCTGACACTGAAGGCCAAGGTCGCTGAAAACCGGCTCAAAACCGGTCTGGGCGGTCCCGTCGTCTCCGGCAGAAGCTGGAGGCTCGGGACGAGTACGGGGTCCGAATCAATGACGCTGCCGAGTTCTGACTCGACCGTCGCGCATTTGCGGGAAGCCGTGACGCCGGCCGATAGCGGCCCGGTGCCCGCGAGCTTCGGCCGCAAGGGCAAGCTCGAAGTGCGCCTCGCGCATACCGCGCGCGAAATCGACGCCGCCCAGGCGCTGCGCTACCGCGTCTTCTACGAGGAAATGTCGGCGACGCCCGACGCCGTGACGCGCGCGACGAAGCGCGACGCCGACCGCTTCGACGCGATCTGCGATCACCTCCTCGTTTTCGATCACAGCCTGGCGAACGGCGCCGAGGGCGACGACCTTCCGACCGAAGCCGTGGTCGGCTGCTACCGTCTGCTTCGCCAGGAGGTCGCGGAAGCGAATTTCGGTTTTTACACCGCCAGCGAATTCGACATCGCGCCGCTGCTCGAAGGCGCCGGACGCGGTTTGCGGTTCCTCGAGCTTGGCCGCTCCTGCGTGCTGCCGCCTTACCGTAACAAGCCCACCGTCGAACTTCTTTGGCACGGCATCGTGCAATATGTGCTGCATCACAATCTCGATGTGATGTTCGGCTGCGCGAGCTTTGAAGGCACCGACCCTCAGGCGCTCGCCGTGCCGCTCTCCTATCTACATCACGAACGTCCCGCGCCGCCCGAATGGACGGTGCGCGCGCTGCCCGACCGTTATGTCGACATGAACCTGATGCCGAAGGACAAGCTCGACATGCGTGAGGCATGGCGTGCTCTGCCGCCGATGATCAAGGGCTATCTCCGCGCGGGCTGCTACATCGGCGACGGCGCGGTCATCGACCGCCAGTTCGGCACGACGGACGTGCTGATCCTCTTCCCGGTCGCCCAGATCACCGATCGCTATCTGACGAAGTTCGGCAAGCCCGCCTGAAGGCGCGCCGGCCGTCTCCCTCAACGATCGAGATTATAGGCCGCCAGCGTCGCCATGTTGACGAGGTCGGAGACGTTCGCCCCGATCGGCACGATCTGCACCGAACGCTTCAGGCCGACAAGCAGCGGTCCGACGAGCGTTGAGTTGCCGAGCACCTTCAGCAGCTTTGTCGAGATCGCCGCCGAGTGGATCGCCGGCATGATGAGCACGTTGGCCGTGTCCGAAAGCCGGCAGAACGGATAAAGCGCCATCGCCTCGCGGCTGAGCGCAACGTCCGCCGCCATCTCGCCGTCGAATTCGAAATCGACTTTCCGCGCATCGAGAATCTCGACCGCCTCGCGCAGGCGCTCCGAACGCTCATGCATCGGATTGCCGAAGGTCGAGGAGGACAGCATCGCAACGCGCGGCTCGTAGCCCAGACGCCGCGCCACATCCGCCGCCGAGGTGGCGATGTCGGCGAGCTCTTCCGCCGTCGGCATCTCGTGGACGTTGGTGTCGGCGACGAGCACCGTCTGTCCGCGGGCGACAACCAGCGTGACGCCGATGACACGCCGTCCCTCGACCGGATCGATGACCCGGAGCACGTCTTCCAGCGCCACCGCATAGTTGCGCGTGACGCCCGTCACCATCGCATCCGCCTCGCCCATCTCCACCATGCAGGCCGAGAAGATGTTGCGGTCGTTGTTGACCAGACGCTGGCAGTCGCGGATGAGATAACCCTGACGCTGCAACCGCTTGTAGAGGAATTCAGCATACTGCGTCGCGCTGGGCGAATTGCGCGCGTTGCGGATGTCGAGGTCGGTATTGGGGTCGAGGCCGATATTGCGCAAGGTCTCGCGCACCAGCTCTTCGCGTCCCACAAGGATCGGATGGCCGAGGCCGGTGTCGCGGTAGGTCAGCGCGGCGCGGATGACGCGCTCTTCCTCGCCCTCGGCGAAGACGACGCGCTTGGGATCCCGCCGAACCTTATCGACGATCACCTGCAGCATGCCGGCGGTCGGCGACAGCCGCGCCGACAGCGTGTTCTTGTAGGCTTCGAGATCGACGATCGGATGGCGGGCAACGCCGGAATCCATCGCCGCCTTCGCAACCGCCGGCGGAATCTCGCGGATGAGACGCGGATCGAAAGGCACCG
This sequence comes from Parvibaculum sp., assembly GCA_036384055.1. Taxonomy (GTDB): domain Bacteria; phylum Pseudomonadota; class Alphaproteobacteria; order Parvibaculales; family Parvibaculaceae; genus Parvibaculum. The sequence goes on along the minus strand of DASVNC010000139.1, from coordinate 11 downwards.
GAATGATGTAT
>DASVNC010000138.1:0-3668 GCA_036384055.1 Parvibaculum sp. | reverse complement strand
CTGGAATTCCTCGGCGACGTTCTCCGCCGTCTCCGGCATCGAATGGGTGCCGTATTGCCGCTGCATCAGCGGATTGATGAAACGCCAGCCGATGGTCGTGTCGTAAATCTGCGCCTCGCGTGAAAAGGCCGCCGTCGCCTTGCCCATGACGAAGGGCGCGCGCGACATGCTCTCGACGCCGCCGGCGATCATGAGATCGGCATCGCCCGACTTGATCGCCCGCGCCGCCGTGCCGACCGCATCCATGCCCGAGCCGCAAAGCCGGTTGACGGTCGATCCGCCCACCGTCTCGGGCAATCCCGCCAGCAGCAGCGACATGCGCGCCACATTGCGGTTGTCCTCGCCCGCCTGATTGGCGCAGCCGAAAATCACATCATCGACGCGCTGCCAGTTGACCGACGGATTGCGCTCCATCAGCGCCATCAGCGGCACAGCCCCCAGATCGTCTGCCCGCACGGCGGCGAGCGATCCGGCATAGCGGCCGATCGGCGTGCGCACCGCATCGCAGATGAAGGCTTCGCGCGTCGTATGGGTCATGGGGCAGTCCTCGCCTGAATGGAAGGCGAGAAACTAGCAGCTTGTTGTGCGCCAGTGAAGTTCGGGCCGAAATCAGCCGGTCAGGCCGCGTGTCCGGCGCGCCAGGGCAAGGCCCGGGTCGAGCGCGTCAGCCGGTCGAGAAGGAGGTCGATGTCTTTCGCTTCGAGATCGCGGTAAGGCGCTCCGACACGTTGCAGCATGATGCGGCGAACGATCCGTTTGTCCGGCAACAAGGCCCTTTGTCCCATCTCGTGCAGCGTGTCGAGCGCGGCGCGGAACGCCGGATAGAGCGCTTCCGGCAGTCCGGCGCGGGCATAGACGGCGCGGAAACCAAGCGCACCCACGTCATGAATCAGCCGCTCGACTTTTTCATGCGGCACGGTCGTCAGAAACGCGAACGCCGTCTCGACGAATTTCATTTCCGCCGCGCAAAGCGCCCGGAGCAGCAGCGAGGCCGTCAGATGGCGCTGTTCGGAAAGCTGCGCGACGAGCCGCAACATGCCGTCCGCATCGATGCTCCCCAGGAGCGAAACGAGACTGCGCTCGCGGGCGAGATCTTCCAGCAGCGCGGCTGTCGCCTTGTCGACGCCGTGCCTCTCGATCAGTTGATCACGCAGCTGCTTGGAAACGATGGTCACGATGCGCTCGACCAGTACGCCCGGCAGATCGGCGCGCCTTGCGATCGGATCGAGAACAATCTCGTCGGCGGGATAGCGGTCAACGATTTTTTCGAGAATTTCGGGGCGAATGACGATGCCGTCGTTGGCGGCCAGCGCAATGACCGCGCTCCGGTCGCCCGCGCGGGCAACGGCGTTGCAAACCGCCGCACCGATATCCGGCCGCCTGGCAATGGCGCACTGCTTGTTGGCGCTGCCGCTCAGCACCAGCTCGGCCATCTCCTCTTCGTTCAGCACCGTCGAGCTTTCGAGAATGGGCAGCGCCACTTCGTCGATGTCGCGCGCGAGCGCCAGAACGATATCGCGCGGCGCGTCTGTCACGTCGCTCAGGCATTTCGAGAGCGTCGTCCTGACATGCGTGGCGGTGTCGTGAACCAGATAGCCGAGAATTTCCCGCGCCAGCTCGCGCTCATTGGGCATCAGCACGACGTTGCGGAATTGCGCCGCGACCTTGGTGGCGATGCCGGCGCGCGCCTCCTCAGTCGGCTCGGATAGAAGCCGCTGGACATCGGCGACGGACAGTCGTTCCTGCATCGAACTTCGCGCCAGGCGCGCCCTTCATTCCTCACGAGACGGCCAGACTGAAGTAAAGTCTTTAATGGACCGTTCAGACGCGCCCGCGTTTTGAATCAAAAGCCAAACACCGCGATTTCGGCGGACCGCCTTCGTTAATGGTCCCTGAATCGGCGCGCGCCGCGGCCCCTCCCGCCTTCCTTTGACACCCCGCTTGTTTCATGGATGATCCGACCCGACTGGAAATTGGAGGATCCGCCCATGCTCGAAGGTCTGAAGGTCGTCGAAGTCGCGACCTATATCGCAGCACCCGGCGCCGCCGGCATCCTGGCGGACTGGGGTGCGGAGGTCATCAAGGTCGAGCCGCTGGCCGGCTGCCCCATGCGCTACACGATGGCGAACATGGGCGCCGATCACCTGAAGGGCAGCCCCATTTTCGACCTCGACAATCGCGGCAAGAAGGGCGTCGCCATCAACACCGCAACGCCCGAAGGCGTCGAGGCGGTGAAGCGGCTGGTGAAGGACGCCGACGTCTTCATCACCAATGTCCGCCCCGGCGGCCTTGACCGCTCCGGCCTCGACTACAAGACCCTGTCGGCGATCAATCCGCGCCTCGTCTATGCCAGCGTCACCGGCTACGGCCTGCAGGGTCCGGACCGCGACCGCCCCGGCTTCGACGTCGCCGCCTTCTATGCGCGCTCGGGCGTCGGCTATCTGCAAACCGTCAAGGGCGCCGAACCGACCATCCTCAGAACCGGCATCGGCGACCACACGACCAGCATGGCGACCGCCAGCGGCATCCTCGCCGCCCTGTTCGAGCGCGAACGCACCGGCAAGGGTCGGCTCGTCGAGGCATCGCTGATCCGCGCCGGCATTTACGCGGCGGGCTCCGACACGGCCGTTCAGCTGAAATACGGCAAGCTCGGCTCGACCAAATCGCGGCGTGAATCCGTCGCCCCGCTCAGCAATTTCTTCAAGGCCAGCGGCGACGCCTGGTTCGTCATCGTCCCGCGTCAGGGTTCTGTCGACTGGCAGGCGGTCTGCCGCGTCATCGGCAAGCCGGAACTCGAAACCGATGAACGCTTCGCCAATCCGAAGGGCCGCCGCACCAATGCCGCGCAGCTCGTCGATATTCTCGATGCGGCCTTCGCCGAACACGATCTGGAATACTGGCGCGGCCGGCTCGACGCCGAGGACATGATCTGGGCGCCCCTGATGAAACCGGGCGATGTCGCCAACGATCCGCAGGCGATAGCCGCGGGCGCTTTCGTCGAGGTGCCGGAGCATGACGGCAACGGAACCTACCTCGCCCCCGCCTCGCCGATCCGCTTTCCCGGCGCCGACGACGGCCCGAAGGGCCCCGCCCCCGCACTCGGCGAACACACGCTCGAAGTTCTGCGCGGCCTCGGTTACGACGATGCGGACATTGAAAAGTTGAAGGCCGCGAAAGCGATTGCCTGAGGCCTATCCCAGCGCGTAGCCGCCGCGCGGCAGAAGACGGCGGTCGCCGTTCTTGCGGTCGTTGTCGTTGTCGCGGCCGGTTTCAGGCGCCGCGCTGGCAAAGGACGATGTGTCCATCGAGGCCAGCACCTGCACGACGGCCGGCGACAGCTTCAGTGTCGCGCGGGTGAAGGCCGGCACGTTCGTCGAAGCGGGCGCGGTCGATGTGTAGCTCCGCGTCGGCATGGCGATGACCGTGTTGCCGACCGTGCCGGCGATGACCGCCAGCGACTGGGCCTGCGTCGCGCCCGCCGCATCGGCGCCCGTAGCCTTGTCATCGGCTGTGATGGCGTTCGCCGTCGCATCGGCAAGGACCGGCTGCGGCGCGATTTCAAAATCAGGCGCGCTGCCGCCTTGATGCCTGGCGACCAGCCCCTGATAAACCTCGGCCACCGTCTTCGGCTGGCCTGAACGGTCGTAGAAAATCGACCTGTTGGCGGC
>DASVNC010000137.1:0-2495 GCA_036384055.1 Parvibaculum sp. | reverse complement strand
GCGCCGGATCGACGCGAAGGGGACCGTGTTCGCGGCCGCCATAGCCGCGCGTCAGAAAATGCACCGCCTCGCCCGAGAGGATCAGCCGTTCGGCCAGCGTCAGCGCCAGCGGCGTTTTGCCGGTGCCGCCCGCCGTCAGATTGCCGATGCAGATGATCGGCACGGCGGGACGTTCGGTCTTGGCATAGTAGCGGCGAAGGCGGCCGCCGAACCCGTAGGCCCAGGCCACGGGTGCAAGCAGGCGCGGCAAAATCGAAACTTCGCCGGCACGCGGTTGCCGCCAGAAGCGAGGTTCACGCATGAGCTTGCGACCTCCCTGCGGCGGCATCGCTTGCAGAGGGCAAAAGCGCCAGCAACGCATCGAGCGTGTGGCCGAGCGCGCCGCTGCTGGCGCCGGCTATGCGGAACGCCGCTTCGGCGCGGCGACCCCGTTCGCCCCTATCGGCAAGCAGCATCGAAACCGCGCGCGTCAGCCCTTGCGCGTCATCGACGCGGATCATCGCATCGGCATGTTCGAAATCGGCAAAGGCTTCGGCGAAGTTGAAGTCGGACGGCCCGGCGATCAACGCACAGTGAAGCCGCGCCGCCTCGAACGGATTGTGCCCGCCGAGATCGGCAAGCGTGCCGCCGACAAAAACGACGTCGGCAAGGCGGTAGAAAAGACCGAGCTCGCCCAGCGTATCGGCCAGATAGACGTTGGTATGCGCCCCGATCACCTCGCCCCGCGAGCGCCGGGCGACGGAGAGCCCGCGCCGTTCAAGGTTGGCGGCAATGGCGTCGCTCCGCGCCGGATGACGCGGCACGATCAGCGTCAGGAGATCGGGCCGCTCCGGTTGAAGCGCGAGATGCGTTGTGGCGGCCGCGTCTTCCTCGCCTTCATGGGTGTTGGTCGCGATCCAGACCGGACGGCCGCCGATCCATTGGCGCAGCTTTGTGAGTTCGGCTTCGTTGGCCGTCAGCGGCAGCGCGTCGTGCTTGAGATTGCCCGGTGTCGCGACAGGGCCCGCGCCGAGCGCCGTGAGCCGCCGCGCGCTGGCGCCGTCCTGAGCGAAGATCAACGAGAAGCGCCCGACGAGATCGGCGATGGTCGCCGGAAAACGCTGCCAGCCGCGAAACGACGCTTCGGTGATGCGCGCATTGATAAGCGCCAGCGGCATGCCGCGCTCATGGGCGGCGACAATCAGGTTCGGCCAGAATTCGGATTCGACCCAAACCCCGATGTCGGGCCGCCAATGGTCGAGAAAGCGCGCGCAGTAATCGGGATGATCGAGCGGCACGAATTGATGGATGGCGCCCGCGGGCAGTCGTTCGGCCATCAGCCGTGACGAGGTGACGGTGCCGGTCGTCACCAGCACATGCAGGCCCGGCCGCGCCGCGATGAGGCCGTCGATCAGCGGCAGGATGGAGAGGGATTCGCCGATGCTCGCGGCGTGAAACCAGACGAGCGTGCCTTGCGGCCTCGGCAGCGCGGCAATGCCCTTGCGCTCGGGAAGCCGCGCCGGGTCTTCCTTGCCGCGTTTCAGGCGGCGGGAGAGCAGGAGCGGAATGGCTGGCCCGACGGCGCGTGTGGCGATCCTGTAAGCCATGAGGCCGAAGTTCAGGCGGCCGCCGCGCGGAGCGATGTCCTGCGCCGCGTTCAACGCGCGGGCGCTCCCATGATGTCGCTCGGCGGCACGCGGCCGACGATGCGGTCGGCCTCGTCCGTCACGGCGTTCAGTTCGTCTTCGACACGTTGGCGCACGGATTCCAGCGTCTCCGGATCGGCATCCCGCGGCACGTAGATAGGCTCGCCCCAGACGAGCGCGCCCTTTGAAAAGGGAAGATTGACCGAGAAACGGTCCCAGTTGTTGAACTGGTAGCGTGCCCGCGTCGTCGCCGCGACCGGCACGATGGGTCTGCCCGAAAGCCGCGCCAGCATGACGATGCCGTCGCCGGCGCGGCGCGCGGGGCCCGGCGGCAGATCGGCCGTCATGCCGACCGAAATGTTTTCGCCGAGCGCCCGCACCATCGCGCGCAACGCGCCGGCGCCGCCCTTGCCCTTGAACTTGGAGCGCCGTTCCTCGCCCTTCGGCACGCCCGAGCCGCGGATCGTGCCGACGCCGAGGAAATGCATGACCTTGGAAACGATCTCGCCGTCACCGTGACGGGACACGAGAATGCGCACCTCACGCCAATTGTGCCAGAGCGCCGGCAGGATCAGGTTTTGCCCATGCCACGTCGCGCCGATGAAAGGTTCGTCGCCGGTCCAGAAGCGCGCGGCGATGTCGCTCCGGCGGACTTCAAAGCGGCTGGTGCGGCGGACGAATTTGATCAGCATGGCGGCGGAAAAGGCCACGGCCGTCTTGAACGCCTCGCTCTTGATGATCCGCTTGCCTATATCCATGTGCGGTTCATACCCTCGCAATGGCGGGAGCTGGAGACGCCGGCGCGTCCGCGACATCGCCTTCATCCTGCAGGAATTGCGAGCGCGAAAGCTCCGCGTAAAGTCCGCCCCT
>DASVNC010000136.1:0-16668 GCA_036384055.1 Parvibaculum sp. | reverse complement strand
ACGGTTGTGCCGGAAGAACTGGGCGGCAAGGGTGTCGGCTCGCGCCTCGCCAAGGGCGCGCTCGATGCCGTGCGGGCCGAAGGGTTGAAGGTCGTGCCGCAATGTCCCTTCATTGCCGCCTACATCAAGAAACATCCGGAGTATCAGCCGCTCGTGATCGAGAGCGCCTGAAAGCCGATCCGGTCCGGCGCGCATTTCCGTCCTAGATCTTCCTGCGCGGCTCGCCGGGTGATGCGCTCATGGCGACGCGCACGCGGGCGAGATAGCCGCCCATGCGGGTGAAGCCGTCCTCGGTGAGTTCGACAAAGACGCGGCGACCGTCGTTCTCGTCCTTGACGCGGGTGGCCAGACCCGAGGCGACGAGATCGCCGATGCGGCGCAGCGCCGTCGTTGCCGGCACGCCGGCGGCGATGCAGAGGCTTGAGACCGAGACGCGCTTGCCGGCGAGGCGCGCATGCGTCAGGTCGAGCAGCATGTCCCATGCCGGGTCCGCAAAGAGGCCGCCGGGAAAGAAATTGGTCCGCGCCGAATAGGTGTCGAGCAGCAGTTTCGCCCAGTGGCGGGTGAGGGTGGCCTCGTCGGCCGCTGCTGCGCCGCCTTCGGGCGGCCCCTGAAGGGCGGGCGGTGGGACCGCCGGGCGCGGTCCCCCGTTCCGCGCGCCCCATGCGGGGCGGTCGCCGGATTGCGGCGTGTGGGCCATGTCCGGCGTTGCGGCCGGGGCGGAGGCGGCTCTGTCGAGCATTTCGAATCGCTGTGTCATACAACCATAGTGACACATGAAATGTTTAATACAACTATAACGGGATATTTGGGAACGACGATACCCGGCCCGCGTGTATCGGACCGGGTCAAATTTAGCGGAAATCCGCCATTTGCCGATTTCGGTGGTCAGATCGCCGTGAAGGTGTTGTCGACATAGACATGGCTGCCGTTGACGAAGCTGGCATCGTCGCTGGCGAGAAAGAGGGCGGCCTGGGCCACCTCGACGGGCTCGCACATGCGGCCCTGCATCGCCTTCATCGCGGCCTCGGAAGCATCGACCCCCTGCGCTGAAAGCTCCCTGACTTCGCGCATACCGTGCGCAGTGCGGATGAAGCCCGGGCAGACCGCATTGACGCGAATGCCCTGGTCCCGATATTCGACGGCGAGCGCGCGCGAGAATTGATGCACCGCGCCTTTCGTCGTGCAATAGAGCACTTCCAGCGGCGTCGCGGTGATGGCCGAAATCGACGAGGTATTGACGATGGAGCCCTTGCCCGCCTTCAGCATTGCGGGCAGCACGGCCTTGCACATCAGGAACATGCTTTTGACGTTCACCGCCATCAGCCAGTCCCATTCGTCCTCGCTGGTTTCCAGAAACGGCTTCACGATGATGGTGCCCGCATGGTTGAAGAGCACGTCGATGGCGCCGAAGGCCGCGAGCGTTCGCGCGACGGCGGCCTCGACCGCGCGCTTGTCGGAAACATCGGCTTCGAGGCCGAGCGCGACACCGCCCGATTTGTTGATGCGCTCCGCCAGATCGCGCGCCGCCGCGCCCTGCTTGTCGATCAGGGCGACCTTCGCGCCTTCGGCGGCGAAAAGCAGCGAAGCCGCCTCGCCGCACCCGCCCGCGCCGCCGGAAATCAACGCGACCTTACCGGCAAGACGCCCCCTGCCGGCGAGCGCCGTCGCCTCGCTTTGCGTCATGTTAAGCCCCCCTCTACAACACAATACGCGTGCTCATATGAGGGCCGTCGTATGACGCAAGTCAAATGCAGTGTCGCGGGGTCGTGAACAAAATATGCTATGTAAAACAGGCATTTTTGACGCCGGTCCTGCGTTGGCGAACGAGCGGCAATTGTTCAATTCACGTTCGCTCACACAGGCACAATCTGCATCAATCGTAGCGCTCACGGCGCGGGAGTTTTGATATCGATGGCGCAAGTTCAACCGAAGCCGCTTGTGTTCGCCGACGCTGCTGAAGGCGTCATGGCGATGGCCCATTTTGCCGGTATGCGGCATTGGGTGCCGGCGACGAGCGGCAATTTTTCAGTACGGATCGATGGCCGGATGGCGGCGCTGACGGCAACGGGCGCCGACAAGGCGCGGCTGACGGCGGCTGACGTCATCGAAGCGGAGATCGCGGGGCCGAAGCATCCGCGCGCCTCCGCCGAAGCGCCGCTGCATCTTGCGCGCTACCGAGCGGACGCCTCGGTCGGCGCCATCGCGCATGTCCACACCGTCGCTTCGACCGTGTTGTCGCGCCGGCACGAGGCGAAGGGCGTTCTGCGCCTCGAAGGCTGGGAGCTTCTGAAGGCGTTTGCGGGCATTGCAACGCATGAGACGACCGTCGATATTCCGATCGTGCCCAACGATCAGGACACCGATCGGCTGGCCTCGCTGGTTGAGGCGCGGCTTGAAAAATCGCCGCCGGTTCACGGTTATCTTATTGCCGGGCATGGACTATATGTGTGGGGCGCAACCGCCGGCGACGCGATCCGCCACATGGATGCGTTCGATTTTCTCCTGACCGCCCAGCTTCACGAGGAGCAAGCGCGATGACGCAGCTGACCGTTTATCCAGACACCGATCCTTCCGCGACGCTGATCGACACCCGCGATGCGGAAAAAATCGCGCAGACGCTTTCGGGCATCGGTGTCGTCTTCGAGCGATGGGAAGCCTCGGTGCAGTTGCCGGACGATGCCGGCCAGGAGGCGGTTCTTGCCGCCTACGATACGCAGGTGAAAAAGCTGATGCGGGAGGGCGGCTACCAGACCGTCGATGTCGTGCGCGTGAAGCCCGATCACCCCGACCGCGTGGCCATGCGGCAGAAATTTTTCGCCGAGCATACGCATAACGAGGACGAGGTGCGTTTCTTCGTCGAAGGCGCGGGCGCGTTCTACCTGCGCAAGGACGGCCGCGTTTTCCGCGTCGTCTGCGAGCGCGACGATCTGTTGAGCGTGCCTGCCGGGATCACGCACTGGTTCGATACGGGCGTTGCGCCTCATTTCTGCGCCATCCGCATTTTCACCTCGAAAGACGGCTGGGTCGGCCACTTCACCGGCGACGACATTGCAACGCGCTTTCCGGCCTTCGGCGATTGATCGCATGACCGTTCGGGCCATTCTGACCGACATCGAGGGGACGACGACGCCCATCGCCTTTGTGCATGAGGTGCTGTTTCCCTATGCGCGGGCGCGGATGGCGGAGTTCTGCAAGCGCCATGCGGGCGAGCCGCGCATTGCCGCGGTGCTGCGCGAAGCGCGCGAACTGGACGGTCAACGCGGCCTCGATCTCGACGGTACGGTGGCGCTTCTCATCCGCTGGATCGACGAGGACCGCAAGGCCGGGCCGTTGAAGACGCTGCAAGGCATCATCTGGCGCAAGGGCTATGAAGAGGGCGTGCTGAAGGGCCAGGTCTATGAAGACGCCGCGCGTTTATTGAAGCGGTGGCACGCCGGCGGTCTGGCCCTATTCGTCTATTCGTCGGGTTCCGAAGAGGCGCAGAAGCTGATCTTCGGCTATTCCGACAAGGGCGATCTCGCCGGGCTCTTTGGCGGATTTTACGACACGCGCGTCGGTGCGAAGGTCGAGGCGGCTTCCTATGCGGCCATCGCAAAGGCAACGGGTTTCGCGCCGGGCGAAATGCTCTTTCTTTCCGATCATCCGGGCGAAGTTACCGCGGCCAGAGCCGCCGGGCTTCAGGTCGCGCGGATCGACCGGGCGCTTGCCGCCGATGCCTCAGCCGAAGAAAATGGCGTGCTTGTCGCCGGATCGTTCGGGCCTGTCGATCTTGTCTTCGGGCTCGCCGCCGCTCAGGCGTAATCCTCGCGCATCGTCACGTCGGCATGTCTCGCTTCGGAAACGAGCCTGATGACGAATGTCAGAACGATGGCGACGGCGAGGTTCAGGATCACCGTCGAGAGCGCCGCATAGGCCGGGACGGTAAGCCCGAAAATCTTCAACGGATAAACCGACGACTTGAAGCCGAGCGACCACGCCATCCATGTGCCGGTGCCGATGCCCGTCGCCCAGCCGATCAGCAGCGCGCGCGGATCGAGCCAGCGCGTATAGAGGCCGACAAAGACGGCGGGCAGCGTCTGGATGATCCAGATGCCGCCCAGGAGCTGCAACTGGATCGCCAGACTTTGCGGCAGGGCCAGCACGAAGAAGAGCGCGCCGACCTTGGCGATCAGCGAGACGAGCTTTGCCATCTGCGATTCCGCTTCCGGCGTGCAGTTCGGATTGATGTGCATCTTGTAAACATTGCGCGTGAAGAGATTGGCGACCGCGATCGACATGATGGCGGCAGGCACCAGCGCGCCGATGCCGATGGCGGCGAAGGCAATGCCCGCGAACCAGGACGGGAACTGGTCGAGGAACAGCGCAGGCACGGCGAAATTGGCGCCGTAGCGCGCGAAACCTTCGGCGAATTCAGGCTTGGCCGCGACGCCCGAGGCGTAGGCCATGTAGCCGAGCAGCGCGATGATGCCGAGGACGAAGGAGTAAGCGGGCAGCAGCGCGGCGTTGCGGCGGATGACGTGGCCGGAGCTCGAGCTCAGCACCCCTGTCATCGAATGCGGATAGAGGAAGAGGGCGAGCGCGGAGCCCAGAGCCAGCGTCGCATAGGCGCTCCAGGCGCCGAGGCTGCCGGCGGGCGGCGCGGCGAGCGTCAGCTTTTCGGGTGGCACGGCCGCGAAGATTGCGCCGTAGCCGCCGAGCTTTGCCGGGATGATGACGACGGCGGCGATGACGGTGATGTAGATCAGCAGATCCTTGACGACCGCGATCATCGCCGGTGCGCGCAATCCGCTCGTATAGGTGAAGGCGGCGAGGATCAGGAAGGCGACGATCAGCGGCAGATGGCCGAGCATGCCATGCGTTTCGACGCCCATCGCGCCGATGACGACTTCCATGCCGACAAGCTGCAGGGCGATGTAGGGCATGGTCGCCAGAATGCCGGTCAGCGCGACGGCGAGCGCGAGGCCCTGATGGCCGTAGCGGCCCTTGACGAAATCGGCCGCGGTGACGAAGCCGTGCTTGTGCGCGACGGCCCAGAAACGCGGGAAGATCACGAAGACCATCGGGTAGACGAGGATCGTATAGGGCACGGCGAAGAAGCCCATCGCGCCGGCGCTGAAGACGAGGGCCGGCACGGCGATGAAGGTGTAGGCCGTATAGAGATCGCCGCCGAGCAGGAACCAGGTCACGATGGTGCCGAAGCGGCGGCCGGCGAGGCCCCATTCATGGAGCTGCGTGAGGTCGCCCTGGCGCCAGCGCGCGGCGACGAAGCCCAGCACGGTGACGAAGGCAAAAAGGGCAGTGAAGACTGTGAGCGCGGTCCAGTTCATTTGGCGTCTCTATTCGGTGGCAAAATAGACAAGGACGGTCAGCAGGGCGCTGATCGCAATCCACATGAGCTGGTACCAGTAGAAGAAGGGGATGCCCGCGAAGGCGGGCTCGGCGACGTTGAAGGACGGCACCCAGAGTATGGCGACGAAGGGGATGAAGATAAGCGGAATGAGCCAGCGCCGTTTCGCGCGGCCCGAGCCTTGTGATGGAAGTTCGGATTTCGCCATTTCGTTCAGCCCCCCTGACGCCCGGGCGGAACTTTAATTGGCGGGATAGGGGCTGTCACGTCCTCTCTGGCGAGCGGGCTACTCGCCGGCCGCCATCGGCAGGTCGATCTGAACCGGCGTCTTGTTGCCGCCGCCGAAGCGCGCGCCGAAACGGTCGAGATAGACATAGAGAACGGGTGTGATGTAGAGCGTCAGAAGCTGCGAGAGGACGAGGCCGCCCACGACCGCAAGGCCGAGGGGCTGGCGCACTTCGCCGCCTTCGCCCATGCCGATGGCGATGGGGAGCGTGCCCATCAGAGCGGCCATCGTGGTCATCATGATCGGGCGGAAGCGGATGATGGCGGCGCGGAAAATCGCTTCCTCGGGCGCCATGCCCTCGCCGCGTTCACGCTCGAGCGCGAAGTCGATCATCATGATGGCGTTCTTCTTGACGATGCCGATCAGCATGATCATCCCGACAAAGGCATAGAGCGTCAGCGGCAGGCCGAAGACGTAGAGCGTCAACAGCGCGCCGACGGCGGCCGATGGCAGGCCGGACAGGATCGTCAGCGGGTGGATGAAGCTCTCATAGAGAATGCCGAGCACGATATAGACGACGAGGATGGCGAGGCCGAGCAGAAGGCCAAGGCCGGCAGTGGAGCTCTGGAATGCCTGTGCGGTGCCCTGGAAGCTTGTCGTTACGGTGTCGGGCAGGTGGATCTCCTGCTGCACACGGGCGATGGCCGAGACGGCGTTGCTGAGCGCAACCGAGGGCGCGAGGTTGAACGAGATCGTGACGGCGGGAAGCTGGCCCAGATGGTTTTCGGTCTGGGCGGTTGCGATGTGGCTGACGCGCGTCACCGCCGTCAGCGGCACGAGGCCGCCGGTCGACGAGCGTAGATAGAGGCGCTGCAACGCGCTTTCATCCTGCTGGTATTGCTTCTGCAGTTCGAGGATCACCTCATACTGGTCGGCGGAAGTGTAGATCGTCGAGATCTGGATGCCGCCAAAGGCGGAAGCGAGCGCGCTCTGGATCTGCTGCGGCGAAATGCCGAGCGTGGCGGCGCGGTCGCGGTCGATCTTGACGTCGAGCGTCGGCGCGGCGAGATCGAGGTCGCTGGTCACGTCCTGGAAGCCGGGCGCCTTGGCCAGCGCCTCTTCGAGTTTCGTGGCGCTGCTGTAAAGCGTGTCGGGATCGATGTCCTGTAGCGTGTACTGATAGGAAGCTTTCGAAAGCTGGCCGCCGACACGGATCGAAGGCGGGTTCTGCAGATAGACCCTGAGGCCCGGAATGCCGGAGAGCTTCGGCCGCAGTTCCTGAATGAGCTGATCGGCGGAAAGCCTGCGCTTCGAGCGCGGCTTCAGGCTCATGAAGATCGTACCGTTGTTGATCGTCGAGCGGGCGCCGCCGGCGCCGACCGACGACATGACGAAAGCGACGTTCGGATCCTTCATGATGATCCGGGCGGCTTGGTTCTGGTGGGCCGCCATGTCGTCGAAGGAAATGCCGTCCGGGCCTTCCGTCATGCCGATCAACATGCCGTTGTCGCCGCTGGGCAGGAAGTCCTTCGGCATGATCTCGAAGAGGATGACGGTCGCGGCGAGGCTGAGGAGGAAGACGCCGAAGACCAGCCGATGCCGCCGCATGGCGAGCGTCAGTGTGCGTTCGTAGGCGGCTTCCATCGCGTCGAAAGCGCGCTCGCTCCAGCGCAGCACCGCGAGCTGCTTCTTTCCGTTGCCGTGCTGAGAGCGGGGACGAATGAAGCGGCTGCACAGCATCGGCGTCAGCGTCACCGAAACAATGCCGGAGACGACGATGGCGAGCACGATGGTGACGGCGAATTCATGCAGCAGGCGGCCGACGATGCCGCCCATGAAGAGAACGGGGATGAAAACGGCTGCGAGCGAAACCGTCATCGAGAGAATGGTGAAGGCGATCTCTTTCGAGCCTTTCAACGCCGCGTCGTAGGGCCGTTCGCCCTCTTCGATGTGACGCATGATGTTTTCGAGCATGACGATGGCATCATCGACGACGAAGCCGACCGACAGCGTCAGCGCCATCAATGACAGGTTGTCGAGGCTGTAGCCCATGAACGCCATGCCTGCGAACGTGCCGACGACGGCAATGGGAAGCGCGAGCGACGGGATGAAGGTTGCCGACAGCGTGCGCAGGAAAAGGAAAATGACGAGGATCACCAGGGCGGCGGCGAGGAGCAGCGTGAACTGCACGTCATGCACCGAGGCGCGGATCGTCTGGCTGCGGTCGTAGAGCACGCTGAGTTTGACGGAGGCGGGGAGCTGCTCCTCGAAGCCCGGAAGCACATGTTTGATCGCGTCCACAACCTCGATGGTGTTGGCGCCGGGCTGGCGCTGAACCGCCAGCACGATGGCGCGGGTGTCGTTGAGCCAGCTTGCCGCCTGATCGTTCTCGACGCTGTTGACGATGGTGCCGACATCGCCGAAGCGGACGGGTGCGCCGTTCCGCCAGGCGACGATCTGGCGGGCGAAGGAGGCGGCGTCGGTCAACTGGCCTTGGGCGCGGATGACGGTCGAGCGCGTCGGACCGTTGAGCGAGCCGGTCGGGTTGTTGACATTGGCGGCCTGGGCGGCGGCGGCGACCTCATCGATACCGATGCCGCGCGCCGCCAGCGCATCGGGGTTCACTTGCAGGCGGACGGCGAATTTCTGCGAGCCGTAGACGTTGACCTGGGCGACGCCGTCGATGGTGGAGATGCGGCGCGCCAGCAGCGTTTCGGCATAGCGGTCGACGTCGGAGAGCGGCAGGCTCGGCGAGCTCATGTAGAGATAGATGATCGGCGAGTCCGCCGGGTTCACCTTCTTCATTGTCGGCGGGCTCGGCATCCCCTCGGGAAGTTGATTGGCGGCGGCGGCGATGGCGGACTGCACGTCCTGCGCCGCGCCGTCGATGTCGCGGTCGAGGGCGAATTGCAGCGTGACGTGCGTCGAGCCGAGGCTCGAGGTCGAGGTCATCTGGCTGACGCCGGCGATGGTGGAGAACTGGCTTTCGAGCGGCGTCGCCACGGCGGACGCCATTGTCTCGGGAGAGGCGCCCGGCAGCGAGGCCGAAACCGAGATGGTCGGGAAGTCAACTTTCGGCAATTCGCTGACGGAAAGCGTCGTGTAGCCGAAGAGGCCGAAGAGCATGAAGGCCGCCATGACGAGGGTGGTCATGACCGGCCTGGCGATGAAACCCTCGGATATGTTCATGACGTGACCGGCGACCGCGTGACGACCTTGACGGGGTTGCCCGGCGAGACGCGCAGCTGGCCGTCGGTAATGATCCGATCGCCGGCTTTCACGCCGCCGTTCAGCGCCGCCGTGGTGTCGTCCTGATAGAGCAGCGACACGGTGCGCATTTCGGCCTTGTTGTCGGCATTCACGACGTAAACATAAAGGCCGTTCTGTCCTGTGTTGACGGCGTCACGGGGCACGGTGACGGCATTCTTAAGATTGTCGAGCTGCACGCGCACATCGACGAATTCGCCGGGGACGAGGCGATAATCGGGATTGTTGTAGGTGGCGCGAAGTTCGATGGTGCCGGCGGTCGCATTGACCGCGTTGCCGATGAAGTCGATGGGCGCCGTGACTTCCTCTCCGCCGTCGCCATGCGCCTTCAGCGAGGCGACCAGCGCGTTCTGGGCGGCGCGCTCTTGCAGCTTCGGCAGGTTCTGCTGGGCGAGCGAGAAGGAAATCTTCACGGGCTGGATTTGTGTGATGACGACGAGCGAGCCGGTGTCGTTCGCTTTGACGAGGTTGCCGGCATCGACGAGGATCGCGCCCGTCTTGCCGTCGATGGGCGAACGGATGTCGGTATAGCCGAGCTGGAGTTTGGCCTGATCGACGGCGGCTTCGTCCGCGGCCACCGTGCCGACGAGGCCTTTCGACGCGGCAAGCGCGGCGTCGCGCGTCTGAACCGAGACATAGCCCTTCTTCACCAGCGCCGTGGCGCGGCCGAGGTCGAGGCGTGCGTTTGCGAGCTGCGCCTGGTCGCGCCGCAGGGCGCCTTCGGCGGCGCGCAGGGCGGCCTCATAAGGCGCGCGGTCAATCTGAAAGAGAAGATCGCCCTTATGAACGATCTGGCCTTCCTTGAAGTTCGCCGAAACGATCTGGCCGTCGATGCGCGACTTCACCTGCACCGTGGCGTTGGCCATCACGGTGCCGATGGTCTGCACATAGACGGGCATGTCGCGTTGTTCGGCGGTCGCAACGGTGACTGGCGGAACATCGGTGCGATTGACGGCGCTGCCGGTGCTGGAGGATTCCAGAATGCCGCGCAGAGCGAAGACTGCGATCAGAGCCATCCCCGCGAGTATGAGGATCGTGCGTGGGGACGCCTTGGGCATATCGTCATTCTTTAAATTGATCATGTTTCCCGCGCGCCTGTCGGCGGCGCTTGCTCAAATCAACGGTGCGCCCGTCATTTTCCGTCGCCCGGCGGCGGCGATCTTCCGTCTAGCTGGCCAATGTGTCGGGTCGACGACGCAAGACATGCGGGGGGGAAAGCCGTTCCGGCGACGGAACCGGGTAAATTTCATGCGCCAATGGTACAATGTACCTCTTGCAATTAATTCTCATATTTAATACTGATACGGCGCTGGTTTCAGTTTTGATCGAGGGGAATTCAATGAAGCGGATTTGGACGGCCGGGCTGCGCGCGGGCGGGGCCCTGCTGGCTCCGGCGGCGATGTTGTTCGGTGCGACGGCGGCAAGCGCGGACGCGGAAACGCCGCCCTTTGAAATGATCGTGACCGGCATCTACCAGACGACGAGCGATGGAAAGGTCGAGGACGAGGGCGCATTGCGGCCCGAGATCTTCATGAACCTGCCCGTGCCGGGCGTCGGCGGAACGCTGGTCGGCCATTTTGAGGCCAATACGACGCCGAGAACCGACGGCGTGACGAGTTTTGTGCCGGACGCCGACACCAATGTGGGCACGGCGCTCAACGGTCACGATCACGGGCGGGCACAGATTTCCGAACTCTACTATCAGTTCGGCAATGACACGCTGACGGCCTCCGTCGGTCTGCTCGACGTGAAGGTCTTCCTCGACACGAGCCTCTTTGCGAACAATGAGCGGACGCAGTTCGTCAACACGTCGCTCGTCAACGACGCCACGATCGAGTTTCCCGACTACACGCTGGGCGCGGTGCTGCAGACGCAAGGCAATGGCGGCATTCCGTCACTGAGGGTGGCGGTCGGCGGTTCGAGCGGTCTCGGCGACAATGCCGGCCGGACTTATCCCGAACTCTTCGACCTGCGCTCGTCGGGCAAAGGTGCTTTCGCGGCGGCCGAACTCGGCTGGGCGGTGCCGGGGTTGTCAACCGACAATGACGCGGACCGCGACGATGGAGCCTTTCGCGTCGGCGCCTGGACGAACACGGCCGATCATACGGAGCTCAGCGGCTCTTCGACCGACGAGAAAAATGCCGGTGTCTATACGAGCATCGACGGCAAGTCGCTCGGCACGGGCTGGAACATCCGCGCGGGCCTCGCCGACAAATCGGTGTCGCCTGCCGCGTGGTTCGTCGGCGGTGCGCTGGAGCGGCCGGTCGCCGACAAATGGACGCTCGGCGCCGGTCTCACGCATACGGGCCTGTCGGGTGATGCCGGCCCAGGTTTCGACGACACGACGGAAGCGGAAATCTATGCCAAGTACGATGTCGTCGAGCACCTGTCGATCACCCCGTCAGTGCAATGGGTCAAGAACCCCGGCTTTGACGACACCGGGACGGTCGTCGACGATTCGATCTGGGTCTTCGGCATTCGTCTCGGCCTCGACATCTGAGGCGCGGCATCATAGATGCGAAAGAGGCCCGCATCGGCGGGTCTCTTTTGTTTTGGGCCTCCTTTGTTTTGGACCTTGCGGACTTGTGCGCGAGGCTCCGCTCGCCGATGATCGCGCCCGTGACACCATCGGGACGATCATCGCGGGGAGCAGGGCCGAAGCGGACGGGCGCCGTGCGCCGTTTTGCATCCACGCGGCGCAGGCGCAAAGGGCTGAACAAATGGCTCGGCAATCTGCTGCTGATCTTTTTCGTCGCGCCGGCGCTTGTCATTCTCTTCTACCGGGTCGTTCCGCCGCCGGCGACGCCGCTGATGTTGCTGCGTCTTGGCGAGGGTTACGGCCTCGCCAAATCCTGGGTGCCGCTCAGCGAGATATCTCCCAATCTGCAACGCTCGGTCATCGCCTCGGAAGATGCGAAGTTCTGCATTCACCACGGCTTCGACTGGGATGCGGTCGATAACGCCATCGAGCGGCTGCAGCAAAATCACCGGCGTGTGCTTGGCGCCAGCACCATCAGCATGCAGACCTCGAAGAACCTGTTTCTCTGGCCGGGCCGCACCTTCATCCGCAAGGGCTTCGAGGCTTATCTGACGGTCTGGCTGGAAACGCTGCTGCCGAAGCGGCGCATTCTCGAGCTTTATCTGAACGAGATCGAATGGGGGCCGGGCATTTACGGCGCCGAGGCCGCATCGCAGGCCTATTTCGGCGTCAGCGCGGCGCGGCTTACGCCCTATCAGGCGGCGCTCATGGCCGCGGTGTTGCCGAACCCGATCGACTGGCATCCGGACCGGCCAGGCCCTTGGGTGCAGGACCGCGCCGGCACCATCGAAGCGCGGGCGAGGGATGTCGTGCTCGGCAGGGGAACGCCCTGTCCGTAAGGGCTGCCGGCGGGCGTCAGATCAGGCGGGCTGAGCGGCGCGGTGCGTCGCGGCCAGGGCGCATAGTTCGGCGCCGGTGCGCGAAATCTGCCAGCCGGCAATTTCCACCATGTCGCCATGCTGGAAGTCGTGGCGAACGCGGGCGGCGAGCGCCGCGTGCATCGCTTCGGGCGCGTCGCCGGGATGCCAGCCATGCGCGCGCAACCGCTTGGCAATTCTCTGCGCAAAGGCCCGGCCGTCCGGCTCGTGACCCGCGGCCTCGATCCACTGCTGGCCGATCCGGGCGGCGCCTTCGGGATCGGCAAGCATGGAGAGGAGATCGTCGGCGACGGCGGCGCCGCCGCGTTCGATGAGCGCAAGCGAACCAGGCAGCGCCGCCGCGGCGAGGGCAACGCCGCTGAGGATCAGCACCTGACGGCGGGAGAGGGCGTCCGAAAGGGCCATGATCAGGCTCCCCTGACGAAGCGTTGCTGCACATGGTCGGCAAGGCGCAATGCCAGCGCGACGATGGTCAGCGTGGGGTTGACGGTTGTCGATGTGGTGAAGACCGAACTTCCCGCGACATAGAGATTGGAAATGCCGTGGACCTTGCAGTCGGCATCGACGACGCCCTTGCGCGGATCGGTCGCCATGCGCGTGGTGCCCATGTGATGGTTGCCCCAGCCCTCGGCCTCGTCCCACATGTCGCGGTCCTGGAAGAGGATGCGGACGCTGCCCTGGCCCCAGACGCCGAAGGCGCGAGCCAGCGTCTCCATGTTGAGGCGCAGGTTGGCGCGGTCCGCGGCGGAAAGGCGCCAGTCGAGCTTGGTCTGGTTGAGGCCGAGCGCGTCCTTCGCCGTCGACAACATGACGCGGCTATCGGGATTGGGCGACTGCTCGGTGGCGCAGCCCGAGCCGTAGCGCATGCCGAGAAGGGGGCCGCTGGCGGCGTCGGCCGTCGTCGACCGGATCAATTGCAGAAGGCCCGGCTCCATGCCGCGCGCCGGATCGGGGTCCTGTTCGTGGACCTCCTTGTCGGTGCGGATCTCCTTTACCTGATACCAGGTCATGACGGTGCCGAGGCGGCGGTTCTTGCGCAGATATTCATCGGTGAACATGAAGACGGCGCGGATGTTGGTGCCGTTGAGCTTGGTATAGGTCTTGTAGTAGGGCGCGACGACATCGGGATCCGTCATCAGGATTTCGGCCGGCCGGTCGATATGGGGGTGCTCCATGAAGAAGCGCCCGACGAGGCCGCGGCCGTTGCCGAGGCCCGCCTTTTCGACGCTGTTGGAGAGGAGCAGCAGGCGCGCGTTTTCGATACCGCCGGTCGCCAGAATGACGAGCTTGGGGCGGATTTCGAAACGGCGGCCGGTCAGCGTGCCGACGCGCAGGCTCTGCACCGTCGAGGCATCCTCGGTCGGCACGATCTCCAGCACGTTTGAATTCAGGTAAGTGTTCACATTCGGCGCGTGGCCGATTTCGTCGCGGTAGGTGACGCCGAAGCGCAGAGGGGGGCTGTACTCGAAGAAGCGCGTGACGACGTCGCCGCCCGGCAGATCGATCGGCTTGTTCTTGCCGCCGTCCGACCAGAAGTCGATGTCGTCGAAGGCGAAGGGGCCGACATGGGCGACTTCGTTGGCGCGGACATAATAGGGGTCGAGGTCGGCGCGGTTGATGGGCCAGCCGGAATGCGGCACCCAGTCACGCTCCTCGAAGTCGATGGGCTCGAAGGGCCGGCACCAGCCGCCCCAATGATTGGTCGAGCCGCCAAAATAGCGCAGGCGCGAGGTATCCAGTGTGTAGGGCACGCCGACCGTTTCGCCGGCATAAAGCTCCTGGGTGTCGGGGTCGAAATCGAGGCCGCCGCTTTCGATCAGGGCGACGCTGGCGTCGGCGCCTTTCAGGGCGCGCGCAATCGTGATCCCGGCAGCGCCCGCGCCTATGATCGCAATGTCGGTCTCGATGACCGACCCGTCGGGAACCTTGCGTCCGTCGATGAACATCGGCTTCCTACTCCCGGACGGGCTGGAGACCTCGGGCGGCTCCGGCTGAAATCCAGAAAAACAGCGCTACTGTCATAATCTTTTCGAAGCTCGTCAATTTTACGGCGGAAAACAGGTATTCCGGCGGCGAAACGACACCTTGCCGCCCCTGCGTCCATGAGGGGCATTGCAGGGGAAATGGTCGTGTTTAGGGCTGGACCGGACCGAAGCCGATGTGTCAGGTTCACCCCAAAGAAAAATCCCCCGATCAACGGGCAGACCCTCCGGCCTGATCCGCTCCGGATCCGGCTCTCGCGGGCCAGCTCGTTGAAGGGACAACACAATCTAACGGAGGACTGGCATGACCGACTATCTGAAATTTTATATCGACGGCAAGTGGGTGGACCCCGTCAAGCCGAAGACGCTCGACGTCATCAATCCGGCAACCGAAGAGCCGTTCGCCAAGATCAGCATGGGCAGCAAGGCCGATGTCGACAAGGCGGTAGCCGCCGCGAAGGCCGCTTTCCCGAAATACTCGACGACCAGCCGCAAGGAGCGCATCGAGCTTCTGGAAGCGATCATGGCCGTCTACCAGAAGCGCTATGCCGACATCGCCGCCGCGATCACGGCCGAGATGGGCGCGCCGACGAAGCTCTCCATGCAGGCTCAGGCTGCGTTGGGCATGGCGCATTTCGCCACCAATCTTGAACTGCTGAAGAATTACGAGTTCGAATACGACAAGGGCGCCACGCGCATCGTCCGCGAGCCGGTCGGCGTCTGCGCCTTCATCACGCCGTGGAACTGGCCGATCAACCAGATCGCCTGCAAGGTCGCGCCGGCTCTCGCGGTGGGCTGCACGATGGTTCTGAAGCCGTCGGAAGTCGCGCCGATCAACGCCTATCTGTTGACGGAAGTGTTCGCCGAAGCAGGTGTGCCGGCGGGTGTCTTCAATCTCGTCAATGGCGACGGCGTGGATGTCGGTTCGCCGCTCTCCTCGCACCCGGATGTCGACATGGTGTCCTTCACCGGTTCGACCCGTGCGGGCGTGCTGGTTTCCAAGGCTGCCGCCGACACGGTGAAGCGCGTGGCGCTTGAACTCGGCGGCAAGTCGGCCAACATCGTTCTCGACGACGCCGACTTCAACAAAGCCGTTGCCGGCAGCGTCATCGGCATGATGTCGAACTCCGGCCAGTCCTGCAATGCGCCCACGCGCATGCTGGTCCCTGCCAAGCGTCAGGGCGAAGCGGTTGCGATCGCCAAGGCGGCTGCCGAATCGATCAAGGTCGGCGATCCGACCGCCGAAGGCACGGCTATGGGTCCGGTCGTCTCCGACGTCCAGTACAACAAGATCCAGGGCCTCATCCAGAAGGGCATCGAGGAAGGCGCGACCCTCGTCACCGGCGGCACGGGCCGTCCCGATGGCCTCAACAAGGGCTATTACGTCCGCCCGACCATCTTCGCCGATGTCTCCAACGACATGACGATTGCGCGCGAGGAAATCTTCGGGCCGGTCCTCGCCATCCTGCCTTACAAGGATGAAGAAGACGCCATCGCCATCGCCAATGACACGGTCTATGGCCTGTCGGGCTATGTGCAGGGCGAGGCGGAACATGCCCGCAAGGTCGCCTCGCGGCTGCGCACCGGCAATGTGCATCTGAACCTCGCCGGTCCCGACTTCAACGCACCCTTCGGCGGCTACAAGCAGTCGGGCAACGGGCGCGAATGGGGCGAGTTCGGTTTCGAGGAGTTCCTCGAAGTGAAGGCCGTGATGGGCTACAGCGCCGCCTGATCGGCGTCCAGGCTTGACGATGAAACCGGCGTCCTTCGGGACGCCGGTTTTTTATTTGCATCATTCTCGTTCCCCGCGAGGGAACGCCCGTGATCATGAACCGGTCACGCATCGTGGCGAAAAGACGGCGCAAGATTATGGGGGCGTTGATCCCCATTTGCGCGCGGAGAGCCATGTCGCAATCGACCGACGGGAAAAGCGAGGAGATGCCGCCGCGGCCGGGCGAAGCGCGCGGCGCATTGGATTGGGATTTTGCCTCGACGCGTCCGGCGGGCCGCGCGAACTCCTTTGCCTGGACGGACGACGATTTCGCCCGCATCAGCGGCTGGGTGCGCGGCGTCTCGCCGCCGACGCCTGAAAGCGCCATGCCGGATTGGGCAAAACCCGATTTCTCGGCGCCGTCGGGGCCGCAGCGGCAGGCTCCGCCCGAGCGGCCGGCGGCCCCCGTCCGACGGCAAGCCAGGGCGGCGAAAGCGCCCAGGGCCGCAAAAGTTCCCAAGCCGCCCCGGGCGCCCAGGGCGCGAAAAATACGCAAGCCCTGGCCGCGTCCCGACTGGCGGCGTCTGATGCCCGATCCGCGGCCCACGATGCGGCGCGTGCGATGGCGTGTGCTGACGGCGCTGGCGCGGGGATTGGTGATCGGGGAGCTGATCGGCGGGCTGGGTTCGGCGATTGTCGATGGCGCTGAAAGTTT
>DASVNC010000135.1:0-1852 GCA_036384055.1 Parvibaculum sp. | reverse complement strand
GCAGCGCGGGCGACTTCGCCGACGCCGATCTGGAATTTCATAAGGGGGTCGGTCACGCCTCGGGCAACGTGCTGATGCGCTCGCTGTCGGCGGTGATCGAGACGGCATTGCTCGCATCGTTCCGGATGAGTTCGCCGGTGCGCGAGGCCGAGGTGCACGAGGCGAGCGTGAAGGGACATGCGCGCATCGTCGATGCGATCGAGGCGGGGGACGGTCCGGGCGCCGCGCAGGCGATGCGGGACATCATCCATCACGGCTTCGATCGCCTCGAACGCGCGGTCGCGCGTCCCAAGCGCAAGGGCGCGAAACCGGCCTGATGGACGATTCCGTCGCGTCTCCTTGCGGTCTCAATAATACTATTATATCAGAAACGGACTGAGGGTGGGGCTGTGATTCAGCGTCGTCGTCGAACCTGAGAGGATAGGCATGAAGGGCTTGGAAAAGGCCGGGATTTCGCGTCGCGAGCTGTTTCATTGCGCGGCCTGCGCGACCGCGGCGGGAACGCTGTCGGCGTCGCCGCTCGCCTTCGCGGCGACGATGGCGGCGATGAAGGGCCAGGAAGCGGTTCACGAATTTCCCTATGGCGCGGTGAAGCTGACCGGTGATGGCCGGATGAAGCGTCATTACGATCGTATCCACGCGCATTATCTCGCGCTGGACAACGATCGCCTGCTCAAGGTCTTCCGCCAGAATGCCGGTCTGCCCGCGCCGGGCCCCGACATGGGCGGCTGGTACGATCATGACGGCTTCGTGCCGGGCCTTGCGTTCGGCCAGTACGTCTCGGGGCTCGCCCGCATCGGTGCGACCACGGGCGACAAGGCGGTCAACGACAAGGTCGCCATGCTCGTCCACGAGTTCGGCAAGACGATGATCGCCGCCAAGAACCCCTATGCCGGTCCCAAGGCGCAGGAGCAGTGGGCGGCCTATGTGATGGACAAATATGTCGTCGCGCTGGTCGATGCCTATCGGCTGACCGGCGTCGAGGAAGCCAAGCACCTGTTGCCGGTGGTGATCGAAAAGTGCGTGCCGTATATCTCGCCCGTCTCGCGCGACCGGGTTGGGAAGGTCGATCCGCCGTATGACGAGACCTATGTCCTCCCGGAGAATCTGTTCCACGTCGCCGACATCACCGGCGACGACAAATATCGCGCGATGGCGGTCCATTATCTGCTCAACAAGGAGTGGTTCGATCCGCTCGCGAGCGGACAGGACGTGCTGCCGTCCAAACACGCCTACAGCCATACCATTGCCCTCAGCTCGGGCGCGCAGGCCTATCTCCATCTCGGCGATCCCAAATATCGCGAGGCGTTGAAGAACGCCTGGACCTTCATGGAGCCGCAGCGATTCGCCAGCGGCGGCTGGGGGCCGGAGGAACAGTTCGTCCCGCTCCACGAGGGGCGGCTGGCGGAGAGCCTCACATCGTCAAAGGCGCATTTCGAGACGCCGTGCGGCAGTTTCGCCGACATGAAGCTGGCGCGCTATCTGACGCGGTTCACCGGGGCGCCGGTCTATGGCGACGGGCTCGAACGGACGCTCTACAATACGATGCTCGCGACGCGCTTGCCCGACAGCGACGGCGACTATCCTTATTATTCGAACTACGGCGGCGACGCCGAAAAGCTCTATTATCAGAAGAAATGGCCGTGCTGCTCGGGCACGCTCGTGCAGGGCGTCGCCGACTATGTGCAGGGCCTTTATTATCACGACGACGGCAGTTTGATGGTCAACATGTACGCCTCGTCCGAGGTCAAATGGGATCGTCCGGGCGGCGCGGTCGAGGTGGCGCAGCAAACCGACTATCCGGCGGACGACCGCATCCGCTTGACCGTTCGTAATCCCGGCAACGGCCGCT
>DASVNC010000134.1:0-4011 GCA_036384055.1 Parvibaculum sp. | reverse complement strand
GCGCTGAAAGACATGCTGCCGAAAGGTGGGCTGCCGAAAGGCGGAATGCCGGGCGGACTTCCCGGTCTTCCGGGGCGCGGATTGTCGGGGCTTCCCGGTTTGCCGGGCGGTCGTCCGGGGCTGCCGGGGCTTCCCGGCGGCAAGAAGAAATAATCGGTTCACAGAGTTTCACGTTTCACCAAGAGGATAAAACCATGTCACTGAAGATCAGGCTCGCCCGCGGCGGCGCGAAGAAGCGCCCCTATTACCGCATCGTCATCGCCGACACGCGCTCGCCCCGCGACGGCCGCTTCGTCGAAAAGATCGGCACGTTCAATCCGCTGCTGCCGAAGGATCACAAGGATCGCCTGACGCTCGATCTCGACCGCGCCAAGCATTGGCTGGGCGTCGGCGCGCTGCCGACCGACCGCGTCGCGCGCTTCCTCGACAATGCCGGCCTGATGAAGCGCACGGCCTCGAACAATCCGGAAAAGGCCAAGCCCAAGGCGAAGGCGCAGGAGCGCATCGCTGCCGCCGCCGAAGCCGCCGCTGCCGCTGCCGAAGCGCCGGCCGAGGCGTAAGCCTCGACGCGGGCGCTCATGGCCGACAGCACGCAGAAGAAGGTCTGTCTCGGCGTCATTGTCGGCGCGCATGGCGTGCGCGGTTTCGTCAAGGTGAAGCCTTTCACCGGCGAGGCCGACGCGGTTGCGGCCTATGGCCCGGTCGAGACGAAGGACGGCGCGCGCTGCTTCCGGATCGACCTTATGGGCATGGCGAAGGATGCCGTGATCTGCCGCCTCGAAGGCGTCGGCGACCGCGATGCGGCCGAGGCGCTCAGGGGCACCGAGCTCTATGTCGACCGGGCGCGCCTGCCCGAGGTCGATGAAGAGGAAGACGGCTGGTATCACGCCGATCTCATCGGCCTTGCGGCGGTCGGGACGGATGGACGGGTGTTCGGGCGCGTCGTCGGGGTCGAGAATTTCGGCGCCGGCGACCTTCTCGAAATCGCCCGGCCGGAAGGGGGCTTGAGCGTGCTCCTGCCTTTCACCTCGGCCAATGTGCCGGCCGTCGAGCTTCAGACGGGCCGCATCGTCATCGACCCGCCGACGGGTCTTTTCGAGGATGCAGCCGATGAGTGACGCCCCCAACGCCGGGATCTGGACGGCGACGGTGCTGACGCTCTTTCCGGAGATGTTTCCGGGGCCGCTAGGGCTGTCGCTGGCCGGGCGGGCG
This sequence comes from Parvibaculum sp., assembly GCA_036384055.1. Lineage (GTDB taxonomy): Bacteria > Pseudomonadota > Alphaproteobacteria > Parvibaculales > Parvibaculaceae > Parvibaculum. Next base: position 2,799 of record DASVNC010000134.1, on the reverse strand, counting down.
CTTGCCGCCGGGCTCTGGCGGCTCGATGCGGTCGATATCCGGGGTTTTGCGACCGACAGGCACCGGACCGTCGATGCCTCGCCGTCGGGTGGCGGGCCCGGCATGGTGATGCGTGCGGATGTGGTCGCGGCGGCGGTCGATGCGGTGCAGGCCGTATCGGCCAAGCCATTGATTTATTTGAGCCCCCGGGGTGCGCCTTTGACCCAGGCGCGGGTTCGGGCGCTGGCGGAGGGCCCCGGCGTGACGCTTCTCTGCGGGCGTTTCGAGGGGCTCGACGAACGGGTCATCGAGGCCCGGGGCATGGAGGAAGTCAGCCTTGGCGACTTCGTTCTGTCGGGCGGTGAGCCGGCGGCGCTGGCCTTGCTCGACGCCGCCGTCCGGCTGCTGCCCGGCGTCATGGGCAAGGAAGCCTCGGGCGAGGAGGAGAGTTTCGAAAGCGGGCTCCTTGAATACCCGCACTATACGCGGCCGCAGGTCTTTGAAGGCCGCGAAATTCCTGAGGTTTTGACCTCGGGCGACCACGGCCGGGTCGCCAAATGGCGCCGGGCCGAGGCCGAAAGGCTGACCCGGGAAAGAAGGCCCGATCTTTGGGAGAAATTTCTCAAGACAGGGGTCAAAGACAGTCGCAAGTCCGACTGAAGTGTGTTAGTGAAGCGCCCTTCCGGACGGGGTTTTCCTCGCAAGGGCCCAAAAAAGGGCTCGCCGGAACCGTCATATCTGAGGTTTTGAAGTCATGAATATCATCGAGCAGCTTGAGCAGGACCAGATGGGGGCGCTCACCGCCACGAAGGCGATCCCCGATTTCGCGCCCGGCGATACGCTGATCGTCAATGTGAAGGTCGTTGAAGGCGAGCGCTCGCGCGTCCAGGCCTATGAAGGCGTCTGCATCGCGCGCTCCGGCGGCGGCCTCAACGAGAACTTCACGGTCCGCAAGATTTCCTACGGCGAAGGCGTCGAGCGCGTGTTCCCGCTCTACAGCCCGCTCGTCGACTCGATCAAGGTCGTGCGCAAGGGCCGCGTTCGTCGCGCGAAGCTCTATTATCTGCGCGGCCGTCGCGGCAAGTCCGCCCGAATTATCGAGAAGCAGGACAATAAAGCCCGCTCGCAAGAGAACGGCGCCGCCTGAATTCGAGTTCGGACGTGACGCAAGAAGCGGGCAGGGCGAAAGCCCCGGGCCCGCTTTTTCGTTTTGGGCCGATTGCAAATTTCCGATTGACGATATTCGCGCCGCTCGCCTGAGCAGGCCCGCGAAAAAGGAGAGAGAAAATGGCACCGCGTACCATGTACGACAAAATCTGGGACGCCCATCTCGTCGATATGCAAGAGGACGGCACCGGCCTTCTCTATATCGACCGACATCTCGTGCATGAAGTGACGAGCCCGCAGGCCTTTGAAGGCCTGCGCATGTCGGGCCGCAAGGTTCACGCGCCCGCCAAGACGCTGGCGGTTGCCGACCACAACGTGCCGACGACCGACCGCTCGAAAGGCATCGCCGACGAGGAGAGCCGCATCCAGGTGCAGACGCTGGACGACAATGCGAAGTCGTTCGGCATCCAGTATCTCGAGATGGACGACAAGCGTCAGGGCATCGTCCACATCGTCGGGCCGGAGCAAGGCTTCACGCTGCCGGGCACGACCATCGTCTGCGGCGACAGCCACACCTCGACGCATGGCGCCTTCGGCGCGCTGGCCCACGGCATCGGCACGTCGGAAGTCGAGCATGTGCTCGCGACCCAGACGCTGATCCAGGGCAAGGCGAAGAACATGCGCATCGAGGTCGTCGGCAAGGCGCCGGCGGGCTTCACCGCAAAAGACATCGCGCTCGCCATCATCGGCCATATCGGCACGGCGGGCGGCACGGGCTATGTCATCGAATATGCGGGCGAGGCGATCCGCGATCTTTCGATGGAAGGCCGCATGACCGTCTGCAACATGACGATCGAGGCGGGTGCGCGCGCCGGCATGATCGCGCCGGACGAAAAGACCTTCGCCTATTTCAAGGGCCGCCCGATGGCGCCCAAGGGCGAGAACTGGGACAAGGCGGTCGCCTACTGGAAGACGCTGCCGTCGGACGCGGGCGCGCATTTCGACAAGGAAGTCACCGTCGACATCGCCAACCTGCCGCCGATGATCACCTGGGGCACGAGCCCGGAAAACGTCATCCGCATCACTGACCGCATTCCTGATCCCGCGAAGGTCGCCGACGAGGGCAAGCGCCACGCGCTTGAACGCGCGCTCGACTATATGGGCCTCACGGCAGGGACGCCGATCAACGAAGTGAAGATCGACCGCGTCTTTATCGGTTCCTGCACCAACGGCCGCATCGAGGATCTGCGCGCGGCCGCCGCCATCGCCCAGAAGGCACTCGATGCGGGCCGCAAGGTCGCCTAGACGGTCAACGCGATGGTTGTTCCGGGCTCGGGCCTCGTGAAGGAGCAGGCGGAAGCCGAAGGCCTCGACAAGGTGTTCGTCGAAGCGGGCTTCGAATGGCGCGAGCCCGGCTGCTCGATGTGCCTTGCGATGAACGCCGACAAGCTCGCGCCCGGCGAGCGCTGCGCCTCGACATCCAACCGCAATTTCGAAGGCCGGCAGGGCCGCGGCGGCCGCACGCATCTCGTCTCGCCCGCGATGGCGGCGGCGGCGGCGATTGCCGGGCATTTTGTCGATGTCAGAGAGATGAACTGAGGAGAACGGTCATGGACAAGTTCGACAAGCTGACGGGCGTTGCGGCGCCGCTCGACATGATCAATATCGACACCGATATGATCATTCCGAAGCAGTTTCTGAAGACGATCAAGC